>JBCCXG010000511.1:0-4993 GCA_039191945.1 Bacteroidota bacterium | reverse complement strand
CCACGGCGCCGACATTCTGCTCCCAACAAGCATCACGATCCGTCTCGCATTGATCCACCTGGGTCATGGCGGCCGTATTGATGATGGCATCGGGTGCCACGTCCGCCACGGTTCTTAGTACTTCTTTGCGATCCGTGACGTCCAAGGTCCGGTATTGATGGGGGCCTGCAGGGTTACGGTCCGGGCCTCGTCCCGTACCGATTACCTGGATCTTGTCACTTTCACGAGTAGCCGCGATCAGTTTTTGCCCCAGTAATCCATTGGCACCAGTGATTAGTAGTTTCATTTTTCGATCAATGGGTACTCATAGCCATACATCTTTGTGATGTCTTTGGTCTTGAGCGTCTGAACGTCCATGGTCAGGTAGATTTCCTCCTCGGGCCGGTCCATTCGGTTGGTTTCGACGGCGGCGATCTGGTCTATGACCTCCATCCCCTCTACTACTCGGCCAAATACGGTGTAAGCCCCATCCAAATGAGGAGCTCCCCCATCTTGTGTGTATTGCTCAAGTATAGTTGGCTCTACGTCCTTACGAATCTTAACGTCCAATTGCTCTTCGCACAAGGGGATCAGGGACATCGCCAGGTTGTTCATACCTTCCACATCTTGCTGCTGAGAGAGTGTCATGAATTGCTGCCTGATGGTGTCGTACTTAGGGTCATTGAGCAGCTGACTGACGCTCCGCTGGAGAAGGTACTGATCGACCAGCAATTCCTCTTCCTTAAAGGTCCTCCCATCCACTATGTAAAACTGACAGGAGGAGGACTTTTTTTCGGGATTCACCTGGTCTGCCTGACGTGCAGCCGCGAGTGATCCCTTGGTATGGTAAAAACCATCGACGATCTCCGCGGGAATCGTCTCAAGCTCATAGGCGCTAGCGTCGGACTTTTGCTCTACATCTCCACCTTGCACCATGAAATCTTTGATGACGCGATGCCAAACGGTCGAATCGTAAGCACCGGCTCTAGCCAGTCGTAGGAAGTTGGCTTTGTGCAGAGGCGTTTCCTCGTAAAGCAACACAGTCATGTCACCGAAGGACGTGTGGATCACCACCAGATCGTCTTTCTTTTTCCTTTTTCCTTTTCCGTCCTCTTTGTTTCCTTCGGCGCATCCCAGCAGGGCGCATTGCGCAAAAAGAAAAAGGACAATCAAAACCCTTTTCATCATTACTCAACTGTTGGATATTGGTAACCGTATTTTTCTGTGATTTCAGCTTTGGGAACCGACTCGACCTTCATGGTCATGTCGATTTCTTCCGTGGGCTTATCGCCCTGTCCAGTTTCCACGGCAGCTATCTTGTCGATGACGTCGAGTCCTTCTACGACCTTACCAAAGACCGTATACTGACTGTCGAGGAACATCGTCCCTGCCCCTGCGGCCTTGTAGGCGGCATCCTGATCGGGAGGTAACGGCTGCTCGAAGTTTGTGTTTGTCGCTTCGGCGATCTGGTCTTTGATGCTGTACACATAGCCAATGGCGCCTTCCCTGCCACCGGTTTGGAGCGCTTCCTGGTAGCTTAGTAGTATATCGCGGTACAGATCGGCATCGCTGTTCACCATCTCCCCAAACTTGGAATTGAGCAAGCCAAGATTGGTAGTCAATCGCTCGTATGGCTCTCCATCCACGATATAGAACTGGCACGATGAGGATTTCTTTTCCGGGTTGATTTGATCGCCTTGTCTAGCGGCAGCCAAGGCTCCTTTCACGTGAAACAGTCCTGGAACAATTTCCGCGGGTATCCGTCCTCCCTCCGGCTCCTGATTGCCACCGTATACATCACCTCCCTGGATCATAAAGCCCTCGATGACCCGATGCCAGAGTGTATTGTCATACTTTCCTTCCTCAGCAAGTTTCAGAAAGTTGGCCTTGTGAAGAGGAGTCTCCTCATAAAGGATGGCCTTCATTGAACCCATCGGGGTCTGGATGGTCACCAGATAGTCCATGTCTGCGCTGTTGGTGCTTCCCGAGCAACCGGCAAGCATGATCATTCCCACTGCTAATGGCAGTGCCCAAGCTTTGTACATAACCGTTCTTAATTTCATACCTTCAAATATCATAAAGTCTCTTTGATTTCTTTCAGGATTTGATCTCCACCGTGGGACAGAATGTAGTCAGCGACTACAATCCCCAGTGACTGAGGTTCGCTTCCCGTGGCTACATGCTTGACCATCCGCGCTCCATCCAGGCTGATCACGCCGCCGGTCATGGTGATTTGCTCGCCATTCACCTGAGCAAGTCCGAAGGCCGGGATACTGCACCCACCATCTAATTTCTTCAAGAATGCCCGTTCCGCTAATAGCTGTTGTTCCGTGGTGGGGTCATTCAATGCCTGTCTGAGCTTGGCGCGCTTTCTCTCAGTAAGCGTATGATGGATCTCAATGGCTAGCGCTCCTTGGCCAACCGGAGGTACGAACTGCTGTGTATCCAGGCGAGCCTTAATCAGTCCTTCATAACCCATGCGATGGACGCCGGCGAAGGCGAGGGCCAGGGCGTCACAGTCTCCATTTTCCATTTTCGCAATTCGAGTCTGCAAGTTGCCTCGAATGGGGACGGTGTCAATGTGCGGATAATATTTCTTGAAGAGGGCCTGCCGCCGAGTAGAAGAAGTCCCTAACCGCAAGGGAGCCGCCATATCCACACTTTGTTTACTGACGATCACATCCGCTACTTGCTCTCTTTCGGTAAAGGCGGCAATCTCGAACCCTCCTGGTAGCGAGGACTGCAAATCTTTTGCGCTATGCACCGCTATGTCGACTTCACCCGTCGCCAACATATCCTCGAGCTCTTCGGTGAAGACCCCCTTGCTGCCGATCTTTGCGATCGATACGTCCAGTACCTTGTCACCTTTGGTCTCGATGCCTACTATCTCGGTTTCGACGCCGTGGTGATCTAAGAGTTGTGCCACATGCCGCGCTTGCCAGAGGGCCAACTGGCTCTTCCGTGTACCTATTTTCAGTTGCATAGGCGTCATTTATTTTTTCAACAGATCGCTCACTTTGATCGAAAGGTTGAGATGGGCAATCCGAGGATTTGCGTTTCGCTCCAGATGATAGATACAGTCGTTTACCAGCTGGATAATGGACTCCAATATTTCAAAAGCGACCGCCTTTGAAAAGTTTTTGATGAACTCTAGCTCTTTGGCGGCTGCTCGTTGGAGGTTGCTCTCTTCCGCTTTGGCGATGACCGCCTCTCGCAGTAGGTTGAGCGCAAATCGCAGTCGATTGACTTGATTGGCCCTTCCTGTTTGAGCAAACTCTTCACTCAATTTGACGAGCTGAGCGTAGTCCTTTTTGAAGCACACACGCATCCAGCTTTGAAAGTCATCATAGGCCATGTCCTCCGTATTGTCCGTGAGCGCTTGCGCTTTTAGGAGTGATCCATCAGAGATCCTGGCGATCGTCTCAGCTTCGCTACTACTCACCCCCATGTCCAGCAGGTACTGCTTTACTTCTGTATCAGCGAAGGGTGGTACCTGCACGAGTTGGGTCCGAGAGGTAATGGTCGTGATGATTTGCTCTATGTTGTAAGATACAAGGATATAGAGGGTGTGATCTGGCGGCTCCTCCAGCACTTTGAGTATGGCATTGGCCGCCGAGCTATGCATCAGTTCCGGGTACCAAATGAAGATCACTTTATGGTCTGCCTCAAAAGGCTTGAGACTTAGCGTCTGTATGAGTTTGCGCGAATCATCTTTGCTGATCTGCACCAGTTTGTTTTCAAGATCGGCAAAGTGCAGCCACGAGGCGAGGTTGCCATACGGCTGCTGCGCCAAAAACTCCCTCCAGAGCTTCGCGGTCTGCGCTGCCTTTGCAGGGTCTGCCTTGGCGCTAGGTTTGGGGAAAAAGAAATGTGTATCCGGATGGATGAGTTTCGCCATTTTGTGGCAGGTAGGACACTCATCGCAGGAGTCGTCCTCCGTCTTACGCTCACACAGCAGATAACTCGCAAAAGCGATGGAAAGCGGTAGTACGGCGCTGCCCTCTTGCCCTAAGAACAATTGGGCATGAGCCAAGTGATTGCGTCGAAAGGACGAACGCAAGGCTTCTTTCAATTCATGATGTCCTGGAATATCTGCGAATCTCATGCTTATTTTAGTTCCCAGGTCCTGTCGGTAGCCGTAGTCTCAAAGATGTGACGCAAGATGCCCCTTTCTTCTTCTGAGAAACGCTGCTCTCGTCTGATCATGGCGCGCTCAGCACTTTCGACAGCTTTCTCGAATTGGTAGGTGGCGAAACCACCGGTACCTCCCCAGCTGAAAGACGGAATAAAGTTCCTATGAAACCCTGCTCCAAAGATATTGGACATGATCCCGGTAGTCGTACCGGTATTGAATGTCGTATTGATCGCGCATCGGGTATGATCTCCCATGATCAGTCCGCAAAACTGCAGCCCTGAGTCCCGAAATTGCCGGTTAGCAAAATTCCACATCTTCACCTTCCCGTAGTTATTCTTCAAATTGGAATTGTTGGTGGCGGCGCCCAGGTTGCACCATTCACCGACTACCGAACTGCCAAGATAACCATCGTGGGACTTATTGGAATAGCCCTGCAAGACTGCATTCGACACTTCCCCGCCAATCTTGCTGTATGGACCCACGGTAACATTCCCCCTTACTTTCGCTCCCATACTCAGCTGGCTTCCTTCACACAGCGCAGTTGGGCCTCTTACGATCGATCCCTCGGAGATCTTTACGTTTTTCCCGAAGTAGATGGGGCCATCTTCCGCATTGAGGACGGCAGCCTTGATGTGTACGCCTTCTTCGAGAAATATCTTATCACCATATTGGCAGGTATGAGGGTCGTCAATTGCTTGAGACTTTTTATTCGTCGCCAGCAGAGCAAAATCTGCCTCAATTTCCCCTGGATTGAGCCGAAAAACATCCCAAGAGAAGCAGACTTGTCGGATCGGATGGTCGTAGATCAGGGTCTTCCCGCTCCCCAATTGGTCTGCCTCCGAGGGATCATTCACATACCCTGCGATGAAAAGGTCGTCT
>JBCCXG010000510.1:0-5013 GCA_039191945.1 Bacteroidota bacterium | reverse complement strand
TCTGACCATGACAACAATCTATTCAGCGAGCTGGACTCCGAGGATGATATCGGTGTCTCATGGAAGGGTGCGCTGGGTTACGATTCGCTGGCCTCCCTCGGGAGATATCAGCTTTCCGTTTTGGGGGATTTCGAGTTCAATCAAAGGCACTTCCGGGCGATCGATCGCTTTCGATCCATTGAGTTTGACCGCAACTGGTCTTTCCAACCGGATACGACGGTAGCTGACCAGTACCTCGCTGGATTTACCCTACAGGCGCGGCAGGATGCAAGGAACTTTGTGAACTACAACTTCCAGACCCGTCATCGACCCAGTAGCTTCGATGGAATTCGTCAGCGACTGGAAAATGCCTTTGATTGGGGTCCGGCCAGATTGAGGGGCCGGTATTTCCTGCTCAGGAATCATCAAGGTGAGAACGAAAGCCGCTGGCTCCAGACCGATACGGACATCTCTCTTCGAAGCCGATTCCTGGTGCCAGGTTATCGCTTTCGCTCGGATCAGAACCAAATCAGAGTAGCCGCTAACGATAGTGTCACCCGCTCTATTATGCATTTCTACAGTCATGAGGCCTACGTACAAAACCCGGATTCGGCCCGCTTCAACTATCGATTGTCGTACGATAGGCGGTATGACCGTGCACCTGTAGAAGGTAGGCTGGTAGACTTTACGAAAGCGGACAACTACAATGCAGCCATTTCATTCCGGGAGGTTAAGCATCAGCATCAGTTGGACTTTAATTATCGGTTGGTAGAAGATTTCATCAATGAGGAAGTGACAGACCAGGTACAAGGGAGGTGGATCGGAAACGACCAGCTACTGGATGGACACATACGGAGCAACGTCTCGTTGGCCATCTCGAGTGGCCGTGAGCTGCAGCGGGAGTTTATCTACGTCCTGGTAAATACCGGAGAGGGGACCCATACTTGGCGAGATGAGAACAATGATGGCGTCCAGGACCTCAACGAGTTTTATGAAGCGATCAATCCTGATGAGAAAGAGTACATCAAACTCTTCACACCGACGGACGAGTACATCACCGTCTTCCGAAACCAATACGCGCATACACTCGACATCTACATGACACGTACCTGGAAAGGGCAGGGTGGACTGCGCGAGCAGCTGTCAAAAGTCTCCTATTTGATCAACCTAAATCTGGATAACAAGACTTCCAATTCTAATTTCAATAAGCGCATCAACCCATTCGCCGCTTTCCAGGATGATGAGCAAGTTATCAGTCGGGCCAACAGGACCCGGTATACACTCTTCTACAATCGGGTATCTTCCGGACTCGCTGCAGACGTGGCTTATGCGGCCAATACCCGGCGGCAGTTGCTGACCAATGGCTTTGAGGAGCGAGAGGAACGGTCCTGGCTGTTCAATGCCCGAACTACCATCAATCAGGTCTACGGTGCCTCTTTCGCGGCGGAGATAGGCAATTTGATCAATACTTCCGATTTTCTTGATTCGCGCAACTTTGACTTAAGCCTTAGGAGCTATAGGCCATCATTTACCTGGCAACCCAACACGAGCGTACGTGTGATTGGGAGCTACGAGCACCGACGAAAGTTCAATGTGCTACTGGAAGGTGAGGGCGAGCGTTCGGTGACAGATGAGTGGAGTCTGGAGGCAACCCTTTCTAAGCCCACCAAGGGTAACTTAAATGCGAAATTCAGCTTGATTGACATCGATTTTGAAGGGGAAGAAAACAGTTTCCTTGGCTACACCCTGCTGGACGCCTTGCGACCTGGTACCAACTTCACCATGAATCTAAACTGGCAGAGCCAAATCGCTAAGGCACTCCAGTTGACGGTACAATATTTCGGTCGTAAGTCTGAGGGCGATGATTTCGTGCACACGGGAACGGTGCAGCTGACCGCCTTTTTCTGATGGAGACAGTTGGCCTTTGCGAATAGTGGGTGGGAATGACCTTCTTCGCTATAGGGTAAAGTCAGAAGTGCAAAAGGTCTGCAGCTTTTCCGGTTCAAGACGTAATAATTCTGACCTGGTTTTCATAAGTGTACATTGTCTCCAATTTTGATTTTTTTCAACTCCTGGAATCGACCAATACTCAGTGTGAAAATCCGTTACATGGATTTTTCATCAGGCTAAGGGGAGGGAAAAACGCTCAAAAGGCGCCGTTTTAAAGCTTTTACCTGTCGTTAGTCGCTTCTGGGAAGCTTGAAACATTCCATGGGGTAGGTGGTTATCCGTGGGTAGAATTGGTGGAGCCCATACGATGATCAGAACTGCAGCAAGCAAAGGTAGATTTGAATACAACCTGATATGTCATCGTCACCGTCAAAGACCTTCTCCCTATCAATGCTCACAGGGATTGATAGACTGACAATCAAGCAAAAACTGTTATTTATCACGGTAGCTATGTCAGTGGCCATTTACCTGATTGGCTTTAGCTACATATCTGTCCAAATCCGCCAGAAAGCACTGATCGAAGGCAAGAAGCTGGCACAAAAGGCTGCAGAGGCCAAAGCCCTGGAGGTAGAGAGCGCATTGAGTGACAACATGACGGTATCTCGAACCATGGCGCCTCAGTTGATCAATATGCTTGCATTGCCGAAAGAGGAGAGAGAGCAACAGGAAGCATTGTTCCTATCTAAGGTACTGGAGCAAAATCCGAAGTTGTCGACGGTCTGGCTGTGCTGGGAACTGCGATTTATCGATCCCAGCTGGACCGAGGACTACGGCTCACTCAACCTGGGAGTTTCTCGTACAGGTGAGGAGGTGCATGTGACAAGGCAGAGACAATTCATGGACCCAGATAAAATACCGGCATTCTATCGGCAATACAAAGCGAACGTGGAAGAGGAAATGCCCGAGCCATTTACCTATGAAAAAATGTCGGTAGACGGTGGAAGATCCTCCCTATGGGCCACTACCTCCGCCATAAAACTGAGGATAGATGGGGAATTCGCTGGAGTAGTGGGATGTATTATTCCACTGGAATCGGGAAGTGCCGAAAATAGGTTCTACGAGGACATTACCACCTTCCAGGCCTTTGATAACTCATTTGCCTTCCTCGTATCAAACGGTGGCAAGATCATTTCTCATCCCGAAAAATCGAGGCTTCATAGGCCAATTGAGGAACTTGGCTTGACCAACGATGAAGAACTGATGAAGATCACCTCACTCATTCAGTCAGGGGGATCCGATGATTTCATTCTCCAAGATGCTTCAGGTAGGGGAGTCTACACCCGGTTTGAGCCTGTGTACATCGGCGAAACAACCACTCCTTGGTCCGTCGGAGTATCCGTCCCCTTGGAGGAGATCACGAGACCTTTTAATTCGACCTTCTATAAAGCCCTTGGAGTTGGGCTCGCTGGATTCATTTTGTTAGGCATCATCGTGTACAACTTCGCGAGTGCCATTGTAAAATCCTTGCAACGGGCCGTTGAGGTGCTGACTAGACTAGCGAAAGGAAACTACGCCGCCAATAAGAAGTTGGAAGTGAGAGGAAAGGATGAGTTGAGCATCATTTCCGGCGCGATCAATACACTCTTAGCCGACTTGAACCGGAAATCACAGTTTTCGGACAGCTTGAGCCGAGGGGATTTTGGGGCGGAATATGAACCCTCCGGAGAGTTAGACGAGTTGGGTCTCTCATTGATCCAGATGAAAGCCAACCTTTTGCGGACGACGGAGGATTGCACCAGGGTATTGGAGGAGGCTTCGATCGACAACAACTTATCGGCGCGATTGGAACCGGCAAAGCACCAAGGTTCCTGGAAAGAGCTCACCTCCCAGATCAATCAGCTGTTGGAGACGGTCTCGCGGCCATTTGATGAGTTGAATATTATTGTGCAGGCACTGGCTCAGGGCGACTTATCAAAACGTCTTGAAATCCAGGCGACGGGAGACATCAAGATGCTGAGAGATAATCTTAACAAGGCCCTGGATGAGGTGAGCGGAATTTTGCATACCATCGCGGATAGCTCCTATCAGATGGACGCCGCCTCCGTTGAGATGAAGGTGGCGAGTGCTGAGATGGCTGACACAACAAATGAGATGGTCACTGCCATAGAGCAAATGAATCATGGTGCGGAAAGTCAAGTAGACCAGGTCAATAAGTCTTCTATGGCTGTCGAGAGCATCAAAACGGCCTTTAAGTCCATGTCTTCAAAAACAGATGAGATCAACGTAGCCGCGGGGAATGGCCTTGAGAACAGTGAAAACGGGCTGATTTTAGCAGAAAACGCTGGTGCAAGCATGCACATGATCAGTGAATACTCGAAGTCTGCCACGAACTCCTTTCGGGTATTAGAAAATCGTTCCAATGAAATTGGGCAGGTACTTCAGGTCATTAAGGAGATTGCTGCACAAACCAATCTGCTGGCCTTGAATGCCGCTATCGAAGCAGCGCAAGCTGGCGAAGCAGGCAGGGGTTTTTCCGTGGTTGCTGAGGAGATCAGGAAACTGGCTGAGGGGAGCCAAAAATCTGCGAAGGAAATTGAAGCTTTAGTCCATGGCGTGAGAGTTGATACCGTCAATGCCTCAAAGGAGCTGGAGGCGATGAATGATAGCATCGCTGCCGGTGATAAAGCCACCAACCAAGCTTACGAAGCCTTCCAGGAAATCACACAACTGTCCAAGGCTACTTTTCAGTTGAGCAAAGACATCTATGCCACGACCAACGAACAGATGGCGGACGTGAAGGAAGTGGTCAATGCGACCGAATCGGTGGTCGTCATTGCGGAAGAAGCAGCGGCGGGTTCGAAGGAGATTGCAACTTCAGCAGCTCGCATCTCAGCGGGAATGACCAGCTATAAATCAAGATCGGAAGAATTGTCCGACCTGGCCAAAACGCTGAAGATCAAGCTTGAGAAGTTTCAACTGAGGGAAATGGGCGATCAAACGTCGCGTCCCCTGGAGCGGGATGAGGTGATCGGTTACGAAGGGCTGAAATAGGAGGGGGAATGAAGCCTCTCGATTTAAGTTGAACCTTGATCACACGATGCTCTTCATTGGGCGTAACTCTTTTTTGAAATCAGCAACCCGTCG
>JBCCXG010000509.1:0-5022 GCA_039191945.1 Bacteroidota bacterium | reverse complement strand
TGACTACGATCAAGTCCAGATCACCGTCATTCTCCAAATCGAAAGCCACCGACCCTCTGGCCATGCCATAGTGGTTCATCCCGTTAAAAGGTGCCATGTCTGTAAAGCCTCCAGCCCCCTCGTTTTCATAATAGAAGTTGGCCATCGGTACACAGTTGGGATTGAGGTCTCCGTTCCCCACAAACAAATCCACATCACCATCCTGATCGAAGTCCGCGAAATTTGCTCCCCAGCTGATGGTGACAACGTTCATCTTGAGCTTCTTGAGCACATCCTCGAATGGATCGTCCATCTGCTCATGCGTCATGAACCAATTCCAGCGGATATTGGTAAAGAAGTAATCCAGGATGCCATCCTCGTTGTAGTCCCCCACGGCGGTTCCCATGGAATTGATCTTTAAATCCATCTCCATCTCCTCGGTGACATCCGTAAAGCGTCTGCGGGGGTAATCGTTTCGCAACAGGTAGTTAGGGACGGCTTTGTACCCGAAGTCATTATTGACGATGATATCAATGTCTCCATCATTGTCGTAGTCGGTGAATACGCCTCCAAAACCAAAGCCTCGATGGTCCAAATCGTACTCTTCGTAGGCATCCACAAAATACTTTCCTTCTTTGTTGATCAGCAGGTAATCCTGCGAAGTTTGATTGGCTCCGACGATCGTAGCGTCACTGATTACGCTCAGCTTTCCTTCGTAGGCAAGAAAGTAGTTCCCCACGTACAGATCAATATACCCATCTTGATTCACGTCGCCGAAAGCCGCTGCCGTACTAAAGGAATTGTAATTCGACAATCGATACTCTCTTGTCGCGTCGCGAAACGTCCCGTCTCCATTGTTAAGAAAAAACAAGTTGATCTCTCTCGGTATCAATTTGACTGAATCCTTGGAGGTGATGGTCGTGAGGAATAGATCGACCCAACCGTCTTTGTTCACATCGGCCCCAGCCACTCCTTGAGTGACGTAGTGGCGCGTGACTTCTAACCCGGAGCCTTCGTAGACGTCGGTAAAGGTACCATCTCCATTGTTGCGATAGAGCTTGTCTTGTTGCATGCCGCTGGTCAGGAAGAGGTCCTCAAAACCATCGTTGTCATAATCAAAGGCGCAGATCCCGCCACCAAACATCCCTTCAAAAACTTCGAACTGGTGGTCGATGCCAGACGTAGCAGTAATATCAGTAAACTTCACCTGCGTCCATCCGGAAAGTGAAATCAGCAGGAAGCAAAATCCAGCAATCCATCCCTTGTTCATTCTTTCCTCCAGATCAGTTGATTCACATGTGTAGCAATCCTTCGCCCTTCTTCCAACCCTACGTCGTTGTCCTGAGGTGTATGAATACCTCCATAAAACCTCGAATCCGCGGTCTCGGTCGCGATGTCCCAAAACTCATCAAAGTCCTGCACTACGAAGTCAGTATCCCGCAGCTCGTCCCGTTCTCGACCGTAATGCGCACTATCCGCGAAAACCAGGTCTTGCCCATAAAGGTCAATCATCACTGTGGCCATCGCCGAAGCCTGTATGGCGTGCCCAGAGGGGAATGCCGGAAAAGGGGGATCCGGCCAAAAGCTAACCCACTCCCGATCGATAAATTGCGGAATGAACGTATTGGGCCTTTCTGAGAAGAAATGATACTTCCATTTCCAGCAATTGATAAAGGCGTCCGCTACTGCAAGGCCAACTCGTGCATACGTCTCTGCTATCTGAATGAAATCAGGTTCTACCAGCTTCATGGCCGAGGTCGCCAAATAGAAAGAGTGACCCGGCGGAGTAAAGGTCACATCGGGATCATCTCCCCACCATATGGCTTGCTCCTTTTCGTCCCGGGTGAGGGTCAAGTCCTTTTCGTAGACGGCCAAGAACTGATTATAGTAGTCAGAACCTTCTGTGGTATCGTACGGGATCATATATGGCAGCTCCAGACCTTTATTGATCGCCAGGAATGTTCGATTGTCCCCCCAGTAAGGATGCAGCGGATTGTGACTGATGGCTTGCGCATACAACGGAGGCTGCCAATGGCCAGGCTGCGCCGGATGCTCAAAGTCCTTATCAAAATTGCGGAGATATCCACGGTGCCCACCATCAGTTTTGGACCACTCAAAAATGGCCTGTGCCACAGACCGGCCATAGGCTCTCGATCGCTCCACTATATCTGATGCATGTCCTGATCGAAACATACGCAACGTAGCTTCTTCCAAGGAATCGATTTTCAGCTTATTCTCGTCGGAAGTTTGATTATATATGGATCGCAGGATCTCCGCTGAGGCAGCATTAAAGCTTAGCTCCCACACGTACTCAGCGTTGGCTTCCGGTCGAGGTACACCGGATAGATCATTCAGCTGGCCGGCCAATGAGGTATGAGAGTCGAAGCCATGTACAATACTCTCATACATAGTCAGGCCAATGTAGCCCACTCCACGAGAGGCGTACGTGGGTGAATTGGCAGGCGTGAATTGTGTGACGTACAGCGCCATATCTGACCAGCGATAGGCCATCTCCTGAGGCGATATTTTCGTTTGTTCCGAGCAACCGTACAGCAAAAGCGCTGTTAGGATCCCTATCAAGAAGGCTTTACCATTCATAAGCTATCAATGAAGCACCTGTAATACCAAAAAGCAACTGGCCCTCACCCCACCGCAAGATCTCGCGAACATCCCCCGTGATCCGAAGTCCAGATTCATACTGAGGTACGTACTCGAATCCACCCTTGCCATCGCCTCGAAGCAGTTGGCCATAGTTGGCAGAGAACTTACCCAATCTAAGGCTGGAGTAACTGTTATTTCCGGCTAAGATGAGATCTAGCTCTCCGTCACGGTCAAAATCATCGACGGCGATCGCCTCGACCGGAGCATATTGAGCCTCGATCGGCAGCGTCCCGAGGCGGAAAGTGCCGTCACTTTGGGATAGATAAATGGTTGTCTCAAAGTTTGTGGCCACTAGTCTTTCGGCACTGCGCAGTTCCCCACGATCAAAAACATCTTCAATTTTAGCCTCTGCATAACTCTCGTACGAGGTGAATTTTGACTGTAGGGGGGCCAGCTGTTTCAAGAGTTCCTTTCTGGTCGCATACGGATAGCGCTCCCCTTGTACGAAATAGCACAAAATAGGATCAACCGAACCATTTTCATCAAAGTCCGCATAATAGAGCTCTGCGGGCTCCTTTAAATTGACTTTGATCTGACAATTGAGGCCATTATTGCCAGCAACGATATCCAGCATCCCATCACCATTAAAGTCACGGAGGGCCAGTGCATTCCACCAACCACTACGACGCTCCTCAAAGAGTCGCGGAGTTTCATTTGTAAATGAACCCTCGATCCAAGACCATACGGATATGGGCATCCATTCACCTGCAACGATCAATTCCGAGGTCCCATCACCTTGTAGATCGCCCCAGATCGCATCTTTTACGTGTCCAAGGTTGTCAGAAATCTCGAGTGCTACTTTGTACCTCCCTCGGCCATCATTCTCAAGTACGTACCCTCCCGAATGCTCAGGAAATCTTCCAGGAACCACTCCACCTCCCACAAATAAGTCTAAGTCACCATCTTCATCGTAGTCGTTGGCTACTACCACTGTGGTATTGATCTTTAGCTGGGGTAGCGCACGCGTGTTTTTGTAAAAACTACCTAACCCATCATTGATGTACAGGCGGTCTTGCAACAGATCGTCGTCCACTTCAAAATCATGATAGCCTCCACTGGCCACATAAATGTCATTGAGACCATCTCCATTGGCGTCTAAGATCAATACATCCGTATCGTGACTTGCTCGGTCGATACTCATCGACCGCACCTCCAGCAACTCGAGCCCGGTCTCACTCCCAAGATAGAGTTGTGCGCTCTGGCCCTTTGCACCCCCTAGGAGCAAGTCATTGCGGCCGTCCTGATTGACATCCCCTCGAGTCAAGGTAGGTCCAGTATGAGATAACTGATTGATCAATAAGGGTTGACGGTTGTAGTCCAAGAAACTTGATGAGGGGTCTCGGAAGGCTAAGGCTGGATCCACTTCTCTTAGGACCGGAGAGACAGCTTCCTTACCCACTGGCTCCTCGAGCGCATCAGATTCCTTAAGGATGATCACCTGATCTGCAGGTACGCCCATGCGCAGTTCTACGCTACCAGAGGACCATCTTACCATCAGGGTATCCACTTGGGTCGCTTCCGCCAGGCCAAAATGAAGTGTGGGGGAAACGGCCGAAAGATAACCTCGATAAGGATTCTGAATCACGGACTGACGCCTACCTTCACTGACTATTTCCACAGTCGCGCCAATCCCTACAGCATTCGCTCCTTGTCCCTCTAACTTTACCTTCAAATAGTGATTACCCTCTGCACTACTTCCAGTATTTTCATAAAGGAAGGCTGGCGCATCGATGTTGTTCACGATCAAATCCAGATCGCCATCATTATCAAGATCTGCATAAGCCGCCCCATTGCTATTGGAGGGTTGATGAATACCCCATGGCAGGTTGCTATCGGAGAAGCCCCTGCCCTCCAGGTTTTGATAGATATAGTTCCTAACATTGGAGGCAGGCATCTCTGAGATAAGCTTCATGACATCTTCCCGCTTCAGTTGGCCGGAGCCTTGCACAAAACTCTCCATGTAGTCAATGAAATCCAGGTTTGTGTAATCACGGCGGTAGCCATTGGTAACGTACAGGTCTTTCCACCCGTCATTGTCGTAATCCGCGAACAGCGCAGACCAACTCCAATCTGTATTCGAAATCGCACTTAATTGTCCGATCTCACTGTAGGTGCCATCACCGTTGGCGACATGTAGCATATTGCGCATGTACTGATGATGAAAGCCCTTATCCAGCATCTGCCGGAAGTCATTATAGTTGTCTGGCGCCATGAGCAGCTTCTGCCGACGATTGTCCTCAGGCAGCATATCGAGCGTGTAGATGTCTACTTTGCCATCGTTGTTGATGTCTGACAAGTTGTTCCCCATCGAGAACTTACTGGTGTGAGGCAACCGGACCTTTAGTTCATTGGTGAAGGTGCCATCGCCGTTGTTGACATAGA
>JBCCXG010000508.1:0-5026 GCA_039191945.1 Bacteroidota bacterium | reverse complement strand
TCATATCGACCGGTGTCATCTTCCATTTTTTGATAGGGCTTGACTTGATGTCGGCGAAGCGCCGGGCCTGTTCGTCCTTGGTGATGGAGAAGTAAAACTTGATCAGATAGGTGTCCGACTCTTGGATCATCCGCTCAAAATCATTCACCTGATTCATAAAGGTCTGGTATTGCTCAGGAGTACAAAAGCCATTGACCGGCTCCACTACTGCCCGGTTGTACCAGCTCCTATCAAAAAAGACCATTTCTCCTGCTTTGGGCAACTGATTGACGTAGCGCTGGGAGTACCACTGCCCGACTTCCTCTTCAGAGGGTCTGGGCAAGGCGACAATTCTATAGTAGCGCGGATTGATGTGGGCAGTGATCCTTCGAATGGCGCCCCCCTTTCCGGCAGCATCCCTTCCTTCGAAGAGGACGACTACTTTTTTTCCGTTGGCAATTACCCAGTTTTGCAACTTGATCAGCTCTGCTTGGAGCTCTCTCAGTTCGGTCTCGTATCGGGCCAATGTCAAAGCCTTCATGAGGTCTGTTTTCTTGTCCGCAAAGAGGCATTTTAGGCCAATAGGTGTGTTGAGAAGGTCTACGTCCGCTTTCGAGAGCTTCAATGTATGCTCGTTCTTGGTCTTTGCTTGTGTCTTTGCTACTGCCATCAGATGTCAATTTGCTCGATGTGTCGGTAATACCTTGAGATCACGTTCGGATCAGGAAGTATGGTGGTTCTGGCACCTTTTCTCCGGGTGTATTCAAATTGCGAGAGCACATACCGAATGCTTTCGAGTCGGGCGGTCCGCTTGTTATTGGTCTTGACGATGGTCCATGGGCTGAAATTGGTATGGGTCTTCGCGAACATTCGCTCCTTGTAGTAGGTGTATTTATCCCAGAGCTCCTGCCCTTTCATGTCTACGGGGCTAAACTTCCAAACCTTCAGTGGATTTTGCATGCGGGATTGAAACCGGCGCTGCTGTTCCTCCTTAGAGATGGAAAACCAAAACTTGATCAACAAAATACCATCCTCGTAGAGCATGTGTTCAAACTCCGGTACCTGTAGCAGGAAATTGTGGTATTGCTGCTCGGTGCAAAAGCCCATGACCGGCTCAACAACCGCTCGGTTGTACCAGCTGCGATCGAAGAAGACAATCTCGCCAGCATTGGGAAGTTCCTTGATGTAACGTCTGAAGTACCACTGACCCTTTTCGACCTCAGTCGGTTTGGAGAGGGCCACCACCCGCATCGATCGAGGGTTGAGGTGTTCGGTGAATCGCTTGGTCGAGCCGCCTTTGCCCGCAGCGTCCCTTCCTTCGAACAAGACCGCCACTCTTAGCTTCTTCTTGGACACCCATTGCTGCAAATCGACCAACTCCGCCTGAAGCATTCTCAGCTCTTCTTCGTAACGCAGGTTTTGCATCACCTTTCTGAGGTTGATGCCTTTCTCCTCTGCGGCACGGATCAGGTCTTTCCTTTTAGTTGCTTGCAGTAAATCGTCGGCTGTAAACATGCTTTGAGATTGAAATTCCGCGCAAAATAATAGCACCCTAGCGAGAGTTGCATGACTTTCAGCAGAAGGTGAGAAGATTATGCTCACCCGCGGCTAGATGCACCTCTCAGTAGCGGGGAAGTCTCCGGCCCAGAAACAGCAGGGTCAATCAATTCAAAGACTGTCCCTGAATATACTCCTTTGGACTCATGCCCGTCTTCTTCTTGAATAGCCTGGAGAAGTATTGCGGATACTCGAAGCCCAACTTGTACGCCGTCTCGGATATGGAGGCATGGGGTTCGAGTAGCAGATTCTTCGCTTCATCGATGAGGAAGAGATTGATCTGATCGACCGCCGTCTTTCCGGTCTCCGCTTTGATCATATCGCTCATGTACCGATGACTTACTTCTAGCTTGCCCGCCACCCAGTCCACCGTGGGGATGCCCTTATTGAGCAATTGGCCCTGTTCGAAGTAGGCGTTGAGGACCTCCGTAAACTTCGAAAGCATCGTCTGATTGATGATCTTTCGGTGGAGGAACTGCCGCTTGTAGTAGCGATCGGAGTACTTGAGTAAGGTTTCCAGTTGGGACAGAATGATCTCTTTGGAAAACTCGTCCTGGTTGTTGTGATACTCCTCTTCGATGCTCTGAAAGATGGACTTCAGCTGGTTCTCTTCCTTCGGTGACAGATGCAGCGCCTCATTGACCCGGTATTCAAAGAAGTTGTATTGCTTGATCTTGTCGTACAACTCGGTGCCACGAATGAAGTCCTTGTGAAAACAAATGTGGTAGGCGTCTGAGCTGAACACTAATCCCTTGAAGGTCAGCTTCTGATTAGGCGCCGTGAAAAGCAGGGTGCCGTTGCTACAGTCGTATTTGGTTCGGCCGTACACCACTTCACCGGAGATGATCTTCTTCAGACTGATGCTGTAGAAGTCACAAGTCAGGCTGATGGCTTGATCTGTCTCCTCGCAGCTTGTCGTATCATCCTTCCGTCCGCGATAAGAAGAAATGCTAAACAGCGGATTCTCTGGCTCGGGCATCCCACTGTAGACGTGGAAGTCACTGATGTTTTTGAAAACTAGTTCTTCCATGATCTACAGCGCTGAGAGGATTGGATTGAGCCACCAGGCTGTCGTTTGGAGATGGGTGGAGTCTGTAAGTTCAATGGCTTGACCAATTCTTGGTGTGGTCAAGGGCACATTCATTAATCGAGCAGCTGCAGTGATCCTTTCTACCGGATCCGTCCAACTGTGCGTGGCCAGCTGAAAAGACCCCCAGTGGATGGGCATGATCAATTCTGCCTTCACATCCATGGCTGCGATGACCGACTCCTCGGGCATCATGTGTACATCTTTCCACAGCTCATTGTACTGCCCACACTCCATCAATCCCACATCGAAAGGTCCATATCTTTCGCCAATCGCCTTGAAGTGCTTGCCGTAGCCACCGTCGCCGCTGAAGTAGATGTTGCTATGTTCACTTTGTACGACCCAAGATCCCCAAAGCGTGGCCGACTGATCGGTCAGGCCCCTGCCCGACATGTGCCGTGAAGGGGTCAAGACGATTTTGAGCCCTTCGTAGTCTTCCTCTTGCCACCAGTCCATCTCGGAGATTTTCTCCTCAGGGATGTCCCATCTTCGCAGATGATTGCCAACACCCAATGGCACGAAGAATTGCCCCACCTTGCCTTTCAGCTCATCGATCGAGGGGTAATCCAGGTGATCATAGTGGTCGTGAGAGATGATCAACGCGTCAATTGCTGGTAATTCTGCAATATTGATGGGCATTTCACGATTGAAACGGGCTCTCCCAAAAAAGTGATGAGGTGCCGCATATTGACTGAAGACTGGGTCGAGCAATATGCGCTTGCCACCGGTCTCGATCAGGAACGATGAGTGTCCCAACCACGTGATCCTGGTCAACGAATCGTCCAAAGTCGCAAGCGACTGCGGGTCAATTTGCTCGACCTCAATGTTACGGGGAGGAGCCACATTGGGATCCGGATTCATCGTCTCTCTCAGCATGGCCATGATGCTATGGCAGTTGATCTCCATGACGATCTCTTCCTCATTGGTGAATATGCCCTCTGCATAATGGCCAGTGGTGGCGAATAGTTGTTGTTGCTGATCATTGACGGTGCCACCAAACTGGGGGCTGAGATTGAGGAAGGCCACACCAATCAGCACCACCGTGCTAGCCAATATTCCAATCGCGATAGCAAACCATTTGAGCACTTTTTTCATGTTACTAAGATATTTCTTGTGAAGAGATTCTTTATGTGTCAATATGAAAGCATGTTGCCGGCCTCAGGTTGTGATTGTTCATTTTGTGATTGTTCAATTGGACCAGCTTTTATGTTGTCGTTCTTTGAAATTTTTATCTGATACAAAGATCGCAGGGTCACGACGTCACTTACTTAAACACTTTGGTATATGACGTATACATTTTCGTGGCAAGTTGAATGTTTAGGAGAGCATAGTTGGCCCACTGGCCATCGCACCCGGCCCTCTCACTAGCCGTGAAATGAGAGAGATCATAACTTAAAACCCATCGGCGATTGGAGACTCTCTACTTCACGGCAACCTTCCTCGCGCGGCCGGGAGGCTATCGGCCCCTCTACCCAACGCTCTTGCCCTGTGGAATGCTTCGTAGAAAACATGAGAAACACTGCACAGTCGATCTGATTCCACAGGGCCGGCATGCCGTATCTCCCGGTTCCGCTTCCGGCCTTTTTGAGAAATGTCAGGCCATGGTTTACTCCAATCATAGGTCCTCAAAGTGAGCCAGAGAGCTCTTGAAATATTGCTCACTCGGCTGGAACCGAGCGACCGGAAAGCTCCTTTCGCGTGATCGATAAGTAAGGCGAAGCCTGACTGAAGGATCTCCTTTGACCAGATTTCGCAGAATCTTTCGTCGACGTGCAGCGACTGAAATGCCGGCGATGCCAGTGCGCCTAGATGTTCTACGCACTTAACGTGTGTATCTTCACCTCCTTCTGCTTGCCTTTCAGCAAGACGCTGCCCAGAGGTTTGGACGTTGTGAAATCCTCCGTTTTGATGTCTTGGATCAATTTCTCCGAAAGAAGCAAGGCGACATTGTAATGATTGCATTGCGCCTGTATCCGGGCTGAGGTATTAATAACATCTCCATGGTAAGCCAATTCTTTCTTGACAAAGCCTACTTCTGCAACCATCAGTGCTCCACCATGAAGACCCGCTTTGAACTCGGGGTAAATACCATAGTTTTGGAGGTAGTAGGCCTCTCTTGATTTTCTTTGGCGCTGAAACTCGAAAAAAAGCCTGATGCAATTACTATTAACGACCCCTCTTTGATAAGGCCAAGTTAAAACCGCTTCATCCCCTACATACTGATATATCTCCGCTTCGTACTTGAAAACCACAAGGTTGAGGTCATAGAAACAATCTTGAATGAACTGACTGTACTTCAAATGTCCTAACCTTTCAGCGATCGAAGTAGAGTTTTTCAGATCCAGAAACATGAAGATCCGTTCTTCTTCTTTTGGCGTTCGGTACTTCCCGAGCAGTATTTTG
>JBCCXG010000507.1:0-5031 GCA_039191945.1 Bacteroidota bacterium | reverse complement strand
TCTCGCTCCGGTATCACAAAACCATCCGGCGTCACCCCACTCAACGTCAAACGCAACTCCTCTCCCGAAACCAAATTCCTGTCAAACCGAACACTGAACCCACCATCATTACCTCCAGAACATGTCACATCTGCCACCGTAGCTCCTCCCAATACATTCGGCGAACAAGGGATGAACGAATAGGTCAGAATATCCGAATAGTGAATCTGGCCGCTGTTGTTATACTGTACCCTGATCCGTACATTTTGATTCAGCTGCAAACCAGGAAAAGAGCTACGACCGATTTGAAAAGATCCATTCTTCCGATTATAGCCTAACAGCGGACGCCAAGTACCGTTACCTATTTGGTACTGGACTGCGTACGAAAAACGATCGCATGGATTTCTGGCCACGAGAATCGTCCTTGATTGACAATCGAGGAGCTTATTGGTGGCGACACTGTAATTGTTGAGCGTAGCAAGTGTTTCAATCCTAAACACCACAAAATAGCCGACCCAGACGTTGCTCGATAGCAGGTTGCTGTTCTGACCGGTCTCAATCTCGCAGAAATCAAAATCAGTAAAAGTATTGAAGCCTCTCCGTGTTATACGGCGATTGATGCGATCATAGGTGGTCGATGTGGGTATGATTCGATCTGAACTGCGGCTTGAAGTCTCAATTGGACCTCTTCGGACTGTGCCGCTTAAGAGTGAAGGACCACTTTGATCCGTCCGGAAATTGGCCAGGTTTACCCCAAAGGAGTAGTCGGACGAAGTGGACCCCGTCGAGTGCTCGACCTCCACCTGATACTGTACTTTGTACTTGTGCTGCGCATAAGCCTGCGCAGCAGGGATCAGAAGCAGAAGGAATAGGGCACTATGTTTGAAGAGGCCTTTCATCCGTCAATACACCACCCTTACTTCCTTTATTTGCGACATAGCTCCATCTTGCTCCACCATCTGCAGACCATAGACGTACGTCGTGTTGACCGATAGATTGGTGTCGGCATAGGAGTTGTAGGAGGCATCGAGCTTTCGGTAAAGCTTGAGCCCGCCTCCGCCTTCAGCTCGATAAATGAGAAACTCAACCGCTTTGGCTTCTTTTGCCTTCCATGAAAGCTGGATCAGCCGGTTCTCACGGTCCGCGGTACCGGTCAGTCGCTGTATCTGATCGGCAAACATTCGGCGCTGGCTGCGTATCTGCAGCACGTTGGATGGACTACTTTCTAATCCAGATTTATCCCTCGCGACCACCGTATACGCGTACGTCCTTCCAGGTTCAATACTCGTATCAAGATAGTTCGTGGTGCCTTCCGTCGTAGGAATCGTGACGATGCCTTGCCAAAGCCCATCACCTCCAACCAGCTGTCGACGATAGATCGTGTGACCCATCGCATCTGCACTGGAACTAGGTATCCACCGCAGCTCAATACCTGCATCTCCCGTCTCGTAGCCCTCGAAAACCGCTGGAGAGGGGGGTACGAGATCCGGCTTTTCAATTGACAATACCTCAGAAAAGTCGGATTCATTGTAACGCTGATCCACAGCGATGATCTTGTAAAAGATCTTTTGATTCAGGTTCCTTACCGAGATTGAGTCGACAAAACTATTGTCGCCCACGGGAGTGACTGTGAGTTGTGAAAACTCCGCATTGGCATTGCTCGCTCGAAATACCCGATATCCGGAAAGGTCGGGTTCGGGATTAGCCGTCCAGCCTAGGCGAACAACACCTGTGGTGTCCATTACACCTTGCAAGCCTTTGGGTGACGTCGGAGGTACTGAGTCAATGGGTTGCACTAGTGCCGGAAAGGACGGCTTTTGTAAGCCGGTATTTCCAATCGCCACCACAGTGAAATAATTGACCCGCTGAATACCGGAAAAAACCGCCTGCCGGCTAGTTGGGGATATGCCTCCAAGCACCTGGCCGTAGGGACCTTCTGCACGATTGGCTCGCCGGATCTCAAAACCGGAAATGACCTCGTTGCCTTCTTCTGGAAATTCCCAGAACAAGGCGACAGAATCTTCGGATAAGATGACCTTGCGTACAATTCTTGGCGTATAGTCGAGCACCTCTTTGCCCTGGCCACTCTGGACGTCAGATGGCGGTCCTATTTCACCAAAGGAGGTCACTCCTCTGACTCTATAGTAGTAGGTCACATCATTGGTGATGGAATCATTGAAAAACATCGAGATTTCTCGCCCATCGTCATCTCCTTGCGCATTGAAAATCGGGCGGCCATTGACTTGCTGATAAGAACTGCCGTCCGTAGAGCGCTCGACAAAGTAGCTCGTGTATGTCTGCTGGAGGATGCTGTAGTTCCAGTTGAGCATCACATTCTGATCCGCAAAGGCACTCACCAGACCTACGGGTTTTGGCAACTCCTCATATTGATCCAAGCTAACGTAAGCGCTGCCCTCGCCAATGGAATAAGGCGTGTCCGTGGCGAGGGCCACGTTGATCTTGTAGAGGTACTTCTCACCATCTACAACACTATCGTCGACTAGGGCCCAACCGGCCATCAAAGCAGCCTCATAGCTTTGATCGGCAGCAACCAAGGCAAAGGTAAATCGCTGCTCCAGTTGCTCATTGACCGCCAGTATGGTCCCCATCCCGCCGCCTACGGCAATCTCAAAATCCTCACCGTAAATGGCCTCGGCGATGACTGCCGCATTATCATCCTGGGTGGCGAGCTCCTCCCACTGCTCCAAAGGACTCGGTCGTAGGGTATCCGGCGTCAATATCAAACGCTCCACCGGTAACACTGGCTGACCGTTTCTAGAGATCGTATATCGCACCACCAAGAATCCCTGCTCGTTTCCTTTTTGCCAGGCAAATGGCTGGTCTACAGCCCACCGGAGAAGTATCTTATCAGGGTTGGCCCGTGCCAATACTTTGACAGCTCCCACATCATCCACTTGCGCCCAGAGCTTGACGACGGCTGTCAATAATAGTACCCAAACAAGCACTAATCTGCTCATTCCGCGATCGAAGCCCAATGCGCTTGTGATAGCACTACCTATGTGTTGAGGCCCCATGATCATATACTTAGTTGTTGATGAATTTCACTTCAAATCGATTTTGGTGTACATCCCCTGGTGTTCGATAAATCAAGTAGCTCCTGTAGGTGCCCAATCTCATGGCTGGAAACACCCCTTCGATCAAGTATTTGTAGCGCTCATACATGGCCTGATTAGGCGTCCCATTCAAATACCTGTTGACTACGGTATGCTGGAGGTGCAGAAAATCGCTCTTGTAGTGGTAGGGCAGATTGTACATGATTGGGTATCGCTCTGTCACATAGGAAGAGGTGGGGTTGTTCTGCAGGTAGAAAGCATACCAATTCGGGACATCGATGCCGCGCACGGGAGGTACGCCCAGCACGTTTTCTACCCTGTTGACCCTAATACCATCCAATGGATAGGTCTGATAATTCAAAGGAAAGATGTCGACCCGGTAGTACGGGTCCCTCAGAATTGCCTCGCCATAAATCATGGGCCTGCTGCCGTTGTACTTAGTGCCCAAAACCTCGGGAATGTCGAAGTTTTCGTACCGCCGAAGCCGTAGGTGAATGGTATGAATGTCCGCAGTGACGATATCTGTGATATGGTCAACGATGGATAGCGAACGCATCTTGCTTCTAAAATTGGGATGCTGACTGGTACCGAAGTCAAAGTTCAATAGTGATTTCGGTGTGGCATTGGCCATCGCCACGGAAGACGCCCGCCTGTTTGAAACCGTCACGCTCGCACTGGCTGTCTCCGTCCCTGTAGTGCCACCGGCAGGATCATACCAATTGGTAAAGCCGCCCTCATCGTCAAAGTTGGTCGTACTTTCTTGCAAAACGATCTCTGGCGCCACAGCCTGGCCGGGAGGAAAGACCATCACGTCCATGGTGTAATTGGTGGACGTATTGAGCGGCGGCAAGCCAAAACCCACTTGCTTTTGAGCGATATCATAGCTCAGGTTGGACCTCCTGGCGGTACCGTCTTCACTTGCCGTCTGTAGGCGGATGGTGTACTGGCTCCCAAATAGGTAAGCTTGCCCGCGCTTGAGCTTAATGTAACCGGCATTGTACTCCTGGGGAAAGAAGTTCTGCTGATCCTTGACCGGGTACATGTAGGCGATATTTTCTAGCGGGATATGGTCTGGGGCCACATCGGTTCTGAATGTTGATTCTCTCTTTTCGACGATGGGTCTTCCTCCTTTCGTGACAACCGAGAACCGACCGTTGACTCGTTCCTCAAAAGAAACTTCCACAATCGCCCGTACCTCTTCTTGCGAAGGCAGCACCTCATCGGGGACGAAGGTCACGGCGTCGCCTTCGTCACTCCACTCCAATGCGCCAGGAATCTCGCGACCACCGGACAGCAGAATAAACCTCTCTAAGTTGATCTTGAAGGTCTGATAACCCTCCTCCGTATCAATGCTGAAGGGTTGGCCCACGCCAAAATTGAAGATAGCCTGAGGGGATGTGAAGACATTGACGTCACGGGCCCCGTTGATCGGGGTCAGGTCCGAAATAATTGGGACATCCGTGAAAGGATTAATGTCTACAAACTCGCATTCATCCCCAAAGGTGATCTTTAGCCTCAGACGACCTTTGACTAATCCGCCCATGACGCTGAAATACATCCCGACATACCCTTTGAAATATTCGGGATTGGGAAACTGGCCCTGGAGCAACGCAGCGATCCCCGCCTCCGCGATTTTTACCTTCAACTTCACGAAGAAGAGTTTCACACGCACCCCAAACTCTCCATAAAGCCAGGCGTAGACTTTGCCCATGGAGTACCAGCCATTGTTCCCCACCGGGCCAGAGCGGCCACGGCACCGCACATCTGGGTAGTGTCGATGCATCACATCAAATCCGGCTCCGACCTCCAGCGTCGCATAAAATATGAGGTACTGAAAAGACTGGCGATAGCTGAAACTAAGGCCAAAGGCAAATCCCCGACCCGCACTCAGCTCATTAGGGCGGCGGTTCTTGTCCATGATGTCATCGCCTAGAATCTGAAGCACCCTCGGATGAGGGGCAAGTTGCGTGGGCATGAC
>JBCCXG010000506.1:0-5045 GCA_039191945.1 Bacteroidota bacterium | reverse complement strand
GCAGCCCTTCCTCGTCGAGATAATCAAGGATTCGGCCTAGGTTTTCGTCGATGGCCGCTCCAGAGCGCAGGAAGGTTTTGGCAAACTCTTGGTAGATCGCTCTACGTGCGGCGTCCGCATCCAATCCCTCCACGGAGAAGGTATCATGCATGTACCGGGGTGAGTTGTTGGCGAATCTTGCGCCAAGGATCTCAAGGATTTGCCCCTCGAAGGTGCGGGACGTTTTATCGGGGTAGAAGTCCAAGAGGCTTTCTGGCTCGGGAATCTCCACACCTTCCAACAGTGTCGACAATCGCTCGGGGTAATGGAACGGCTCGTGCGTAGCCTTGAAGTGTGTCATGAGAAAGAAGGGCTTGTCTCGCTCTCGAGTTGCCAGCCACTGCAGGGACTGATCAGCGATGACATCGCTGGAAAAGCCCTCGTAAGTCGAGCCGTCGGGCCAGTTCCGTGCGTTTCTTAACACCGGATTCTGGTAACGGCCCTGACCGGGCAAGACATTGTACGCGTCAAATCCCTGCGGTTCTGTCTTTAGATGCCACTTGCCAAAAAGCGCCGTTTGGTAGCCAACATTCTGCAGCATCGTAGCCACGGTTTCGCGTGTGGTGTCGATGGCGTCTGAGAGGGTGTATACCTCGTTGAAGTGGCTGTAGGTGCCCGTCAAGATCGCTGCACGGCTGGGTACGCAGATGGAGTTCGTCGCAAAAACGTTCATCAGTTGAGCACCTTCGCTCCGCAGTCGTTTGATGTTCGGTGTATGGGCTACTGGATCCAGAACCGAGCCGTAAATCCCCCAAGCTTGCGACGTATGATCGTCCGACATAATGAAAAGGATGTTGGGAGGAGTGGACGATTCTTGACAGCTCCAAGCGAGCGTACCGAGGATCAAAACCATAAAGGTCTGTCGGATCACCTTTGGCATAAGTGCGTTTTTATTGGGTCAGGCAAAAAAGATAGGTGACCAAAATACATACAGGAAATGAGAATTATTTAGGAATCTCTGATAAGTGGCTTCGATAGCCGCTCACCACTTCGACAGGATTTCTGACTTGATTTCTTCGGGCGTTTGATCGATGTCTACGGCGACGGCATCTTCGGGTATCTCCAGTGTAGCGATTTGCGAATCAAGTAGTGAGGGGGGCATGAAGTGGCCTTTGCGTGCTTTCATCCTGGCCAGGATAAGGTCTCTAGTACCCGTGAGGTGCACATATCGGAGCTGAGGAATACCTTCTTGCAGCACGATCCTGTACGAGGTTTTTAGCGCTGAACAACCTAGCACCGCACCTCTTTCGGACCAGTTGTGTAGTTGTTGATTCAGCGTTTGCAGCCAAGGCTGTCGATCTTCGTCATTGAGTGGATCTCCCTTTTCCATCTTAGCCACATTGGCCTTGGGGTGGAAGTCGTCACCATCGTAAAAGTCGACCCCCCAGTGTGCTGCCAGTAGCAGGCCTATCGTAGTCTTTCCAGAACCGGAGACGCCCATTACCACGACCAGCGGTGGCTTGGGTTTTTCTCTGGGGATTGCATCTTTCTTGTTGTTCTTTCCGGGCATCTTGACCTAAAGATAAGCCGATTCCATTTGGGTGGAGAACGCAACGAAAAATGGACTAATTTCGAACATCTGCCATCATCCAGGGTTCAACGGCAGTCTGTATGGTCACTTTTTTGTTTTTTCTTCCATTCCTACTGGGTTTCGTCGTCGTAGGGGTTTACGGTGAGCGCAAAGTTTCCGCGTTCATCCAAAACCGACTGGGCCCGATGGAAGTCGGTCCGAAAGGCATCTTGCAGACAATAGCTGACTTGCTGAAGATGCTGCAGAAGGAAGATATCATCCCAGACCGTGCGGATAAACTGGTTTTCTTACTGGCACCTTTTGTGGTGTTTGGATCGCTTTTCGCGGGCTACGCGGTGCTCCCTTTGACGGAAGGGGCGGCAGGTAGTGGCATCGCGACCGGTATTTTCTTTTTGTTGGCAATTGTCTCCCTCGACGTCTTGGGGATCTTGATGGCCGGGTGGGGATCGAATAATAAATTTTCCGTTTACGGTGCCATTCGTTCGGTAGCACAGATTATCTCGTATGAAATACCCTTGGGTATTAGCGTGCTTTGTGTGGTTATGATTGCCCAAACCCTTGACCTGCAGGAGATCGTGGTGCAGCAAGGCAGCTATACGGCAAACTATTTGTTTGGCATCTCCGCTTTGGGGGTCGATGTAAGTGGTGTCAACGGCTTTCTCTCTTGGAATGTCGTCCGCATACCTTTGCTGATCCCGGTTTTCCTTATTTTCTTTATTTCAGGTCTTGCAGAGGCCAATAGAGCCCCTTTTGATTTACCGGAATCCGAATCAGAGATTATTGGAGGCTACCACACGGAGTATTCGGGGTTTCGATTTGGGATCTTCATGCTGGCTGAGTATGGTATGATGCTCTTGATCTCATTCCTCTCAGCGATCCTATTCTTTGGCGGATGGCAATCGCCCTTCCCCAACCTTGGTACATTCGCGCTCTATGAATGGACAACGGGCCCGATTTGGGGTGCTGTGTGGTTGGTGGCAAAGGCGATGGTGTTCATCTTTGTGATCATGTGGATTCGTTGGACCGTTCCGCGATTGCGTGTAGATCAACTGATGAGCCTATCATGGAAATACTTGACGCCTCTGGCACTGGCGCTCGTTTTCCTATGTGCGATTTGGCGACTTTGGGTAATGTAAGCTATTGGGATATACAGGTGATGAGTGAATACTTCAATAATATAAAGAAATCGGTTGCTACGCTCAAGGAGGGCATGAAGTTGACTTTGGGGTATCTCTTTGACGCTAGAGAACGAAGGGCGCCGATCGGTGTGGAGGACCCTGACTACTTTGAGCAAGATCGGGGGACTGTGACCCTTCAATACCCTTTTGAATCCTTCCCCGTCCCGGACAATGGGCGTTACCGTCTGCACAACGAGATCGATGATTGCATTGTCTGTGACAAGTGTGCAAAAGTATGCCCCGTCAACTGTATCGATATTGAGCCCATCCGGTCCAGCGAAGAAATCGGGAAGACTTCCGACGGCACTCCGAAGCGCCTGTATGCCGCCAAGTTTGATATCGATATGGCTAAGTGCTGCTATTGTGGACTTTGCACCACAGTTTGTCCGACGGAGTGCCTTACGATGACGAAGGTGTATGACTTCAGTGAGTTCGATGTGGAGCAGCACAACTATGCTTTCTCGGAGATGACACCATTGGAAATACTGGAGAAGAAGCAGGATTTTGAGCGGGTGCAAAAAGAGAAAGAGGCAGCAAGAGCGGCATCCTCAAGCAGCGACAGCTCGTCGCCGTCCAAACCCGGAATCGCTAAGCCTCGGATTGGGGCCGCTAAACCCGTCCCTGGCAAGGCAAAACCAAGGATCGGGAAACCAATTCTCGGAAAAAAGGAGGGAGAGGGAGAGGCATCTACTGAGGGTGCTGCTACCTCTGAAAAAGCCAAACCCATGATTTCTCGGCCGAAAATTGGCAACAAAGGGGTATCAGAAGAGTCAAAGGAAGGTGTAGAGGCCCCACAAACTGCGGGAAAGTCAAAGCCGACCAAGCCAATTATCAAAAAGCCGGCTACGGATTCATCAACGGCTGATAAACCGAAGCCGGTCATCGCCCGACCAAAAATTACCAAGCCGAAAATAGACAGTCAAGAGCCGCCAAATACACCAACAAAGGGAGTAGGTCCGGAGCAAAGTCAGGAGCAGGCGAAGGCACCCAAGCCTGTCATCAAGCAACCAACCGTGGATCCATCAGCGGCTAAACCGAAGTTCAGGCCCCGGCCTATCGTGAAGCGCAAAAAGGATGACGAATAGAATGCTCCATCAGTACTTATGGAATCAGCTGACCCTATGACGGCCTCAGAAATACTATTTTTGATCTTTGGAGGGTTCACCTCCTTATCGGCAGTAGGCATTGCGCTGACCAAGAATGTGGTACACGCGGCACTTTTCCTGGTGGGTGTGATCCTGAGTCTGGCTTGTGTGTTTGTATTGCTCAATGCGGAGTTCCTTGCTATCGTGCACGTCCTTGTGTATGCAGGTGGGGTCGTAGTCCTTTTAGCCTTCGGCATCATGCTGACGAAGCGACCCTCAGACGGTTCATTGCTTTCCGGTCAGGGTATGATGATTCCTGCGCTGCTGGTCATTCTCCCACTGTCCTATTTGCTGCACTTGACCATTCAGTCTTTGGACACGGCGAGCAGGGTTGCTGAAAGCTCGGAACAGCAAGTACGTGCCATCGGCGTAAGCTTTATGACTCAACATCTCCTGGCGTTTGAACTCATTGCTTTTTTGTTGTTGGTGGTGCTGGTTGGAGCCGCTTATCTCGCTAAAAAATCGAACGAAGCCTGATGGACATTACCACCTACGGCTTGTATTTGGCAGCCATCCTTTTCTGCATCGGGTTGTACGTAATGATCACCAAGAAGAATCTCATCTTCGTGTTGATTGGTGTTGAGCTCGTCCTGAACGGCGCCATGCTCAATCTGATAGTTTTCTCCTCACAACACGGAAGTATCCAGGGGCAAATTGCAGGGGTTTTCATTGTTGTGATTGCTGCGTGCGAAGCCGCCGTGGCATTAGCCATCCTGTTGAATATCTACAAGAGGTATAAATCGTCGGATTTACCAGATCTAAACCGACTCGGCCGATGAAGATTACAATACTACTACCGCTTTTGCTGGCCCTCCCATTCTTCCTGGGTACGCTGATTTTCAGCCTGAAGCGGGAGGATACCGATCTGGAACAACACTTCAAGGGAATTGTCAATAACGAATTCGTAGAGATCAAAAAGTTGAAGCCGCTCAAGGCGATCAGCCAGAATGATATCAATCTGCTGTTGAGCCGGCCCAACGATATAGACCTTTGGCTGCAACATATTCCGCCGGAAAACTTCGAATTCGTTATTGACAATTCCCTTGAAGTGTTGTTCCAGATCGGTATCCTCCCGCTTCAGGCTGAAAACACAAACGTCGTCGAACCCGAATTCCTCGGGATTCCGCCTTTTCAGATAATCATGAATAACAG
>JBCCXG010000505.1:0-5047 GCA_039191945.1 Bacteroidota bacterium | reverse complement strand
CTTTACCGATGCTGGCTTCTTTGATGTCTTCAACTTCCAACTTGTCGCGGGAGATCCCGCGAAACTAGACGAACCCAACCATCTGTTCGTTTCAGCATCGTTTGCGAAGACCATCTTTGGCGACGAAGATCCTCTCGGAAAATCTCTCACCTACTATTATGATGATATTAGGTCCAGCCTGATCATTGGCGGCGTTTTTCAAGACCCTCCGAGCAATACACACCTACAAGCCCACGCGTTGGCTTCCATCGATCGAGTGATACAGGATGCGCTATTGGCGCGTTGGTTTGGGGACTTGGGATACGAGCAATTCAAATGGAGATGGACCAACTTCCACACGTACGTCATGGCCCCCAAAAGTGCACGCAAAAGCGGACTCAAAGAGCAAATCGACGCGGTCATTCACCGGCATCGAGGGAGCAGGGATTTGCAGGCCGGACGTGTGAATAGCGTAGCGCTTCACTCGCTAGATGAGTTGCATTTTGTCCAAGGATTTCGAAACCAGATTGGCCCCACCGCCAATGTTCTGGTGCTGCAAATGCTTCGAATCTCCGCAGGCCTGATACTACTGCTCGCTTGGATCAATTACGTCAACTTGACTTCGGCGCGATCTATTCGCAGGGCCAGGGAAACAGGCGTCAGGAAGATTTTGGGAGCATTCAAAAGCCAACTCATTGCTCAATTTTTGGTAGAGACGATCGTCATCAACTTGATATCCCTTGCATTGGCTGGACTCTGGGTCTGGCTATTGGCACCTGCCTTTCAACAGACCACCGGAGTGGATCTATTCCAAGAGATGGACTTCCAGTCACTATTGCTTTTTGCCGTGCTCATACTGCTGGGTATCCTGCTTGCCGGGGTCTATCCCGCCGTAGTACTTTCCGGATTCAAGCCAACGCAAACGCTGAAGGGCAAACTCGGCACCTCAACACAGGGCAAGTCCATTCGTAGCGTATTGATGTTGTTTCAATTCACCGTCGTTTTGATTTTGCTGTCGGGTGTTTTCGTGATCAGATCACAAATCCAATACATGACCCAATACGACATCGGCATGGAAACGGAGTCCGTAGTCACGCTATCAAGTCCTCCTGGATTTATGAGAGATTCCACTTTTCATTCCCGCTTTGAGGCCATGTCTCAAGCTATAGCCCAAATACCCGCCATCGAAACGTCGGCGACCGCAACGCTTGTCTCCGGCATGAATAATTGGGGAGGTCAGTCCGCCACGATGCAAAACGGGGGTGATCTGGGGAGTGTCTTCGTGTTTTTTAATACGATAGACGAGCGATTTGTACCTTTTCATGATTTGGAGCTCGTAGCCGGCAGAAACTTCTCCAAAGCGTTTCCCAGTGACCAACAAGGCATCCTAATCAATGAGATGGTGGCTCGAGGATATGGCTTGTCACCCGAAGAAATGTTGGGGAAGACGCTGCTTTTCCAAGGTGGTTTGCCGGATAGAAAAGTGATTGGCGTACTAAAGGATTTTTATCCCATGGGTATCAAATACACGATTGAGCCTATGATTTTCTCGCTATCCGGTACTGATGAGCGCTACTACCTAAACCTGAGAATTGCCGGGTCGAATCCCTTGGAAACCATCAGGCAAATAGAGGAGGAGTACGTGAACTTCTTCCCGGGGACGCCGATACAGATCGAATTTGCCGAGAACAGACTGCGAGAGATTTTCGCCAATGATCAGCGGATTGAGGTGCTTATCAAGTTCTTCAGTTTCGTAGCGATGATTATATCCGTCCTTGGGATCGTCGGGCTTACCTCGTTTTTGATCAATCAGAAAATGAAGGAAGTGAGCATCCGCAAAGTGCTAGGAGCGTCATTTGCTGATATCACCTCAAGGTTCAGTCGCGAGTACATTTTCCTGGTCGCGGGTGCCAGTATTTTGGGAATCCCAACCTCTGTCTATTTCGCGAGGAACTGGCTCGAGAACTACCAGCTAAGGGTGAGCTTGCACCCCATCTACTTTGTCTATCCGGTGGTCATTCTATTGGCCATCATTTGCTGCATCATCCTACTCAAGACCTTTCGGGCCGCCGCAGCCAATCCTACGAAGCATCTGAGGAATGAGTGATCCTCGATCTTCAGGCGATAGCCTTTACTGGGCCTATAAATTCTCAGTTCAATTTTGAACCTGGATCATGCAATAGCCTTCCTACTATGCAGCTAAATTCCTTCGAAATCATGCACTTAACGCTTCGCTGGTTCGTCACCATAATGGTGAATTATGCCTGGCCGGCCGCGCCTCCTTACCTAAGTGCCTGATTTCCTTGCACTTTAACTGCTCGTCACGAAATTCTATTGCATGATCCAGGATAAAGCGTCATCAATGTCCCCGATCCCATCAGCGGACCCCGGTAACGAGGCCTACGGCACACCATACACTCCCTACTCGTATCGCAGCTTCGTCGCAGGATTCGCTTTGGCTACTTTGGACGTTTGCCAGTAGATGGAGATCGCACCTACCAAAAAAAGGAAGGTAATGCTCAGAATCACCTCGATGGGCCCTAGCCCTGAACCATAACGAAGCAGGAGGCGCAGAAAAATCTTATCATAAAAAACATAGGAAAAAGGAATGGCCAATAAGGCCGCAAGACCAATCAATTGGACGAAGTCTTTGGTCAAAAGGTAGTACAAACTAAAGTTGGTGGCACCCATGATCTTCCTGACGGCTATCTCTTTGGTCCTATTCTCAGTGGTGTAGGAGACCATTCCCAACAAACCCAGGCAAGACACGGTAATGGCTAGGAAGCTCAGTGCGCTGAAGAATTTCAGTTGAGCCTCGACGATGAAATAAGCTTCCTCTATTTCACTCTCCAAAAATGTTGCCTCAAAACCAGCTGCCTGGTCAACATCCTCCCAGATCATTGCCAGTTCTGCAATCGTCGCGCCGATATTCGCAGATTTTACCGTCAATAAAGCAAACAAACTCTCTTCCAACGAGTATCTCATGATCAGCGGTTCGATCCACTCGCTCAGAGGTTCGTAATTGAAATCTTTGAGTATCCCGACAATTCTGCATTTCGTACCATCCGTAAGGGTGAATCTCAAGGTGTCTTGCTGCTCATTGAAAACTTTCAACGACTTAATGAACTGCTCATTGACCAGCACCGCCTCCTCACTTTGATTTGGGTGTTCGATAGGCGCACTCGCACCCCAGATCAGTTCCATGCCCATGTTTTCTACAAAATCCGCGGCCACAAATACCTGTATACTGGAAACACTGTCTTGACCATTGGAGGTAACATCGACCCTGTCAGCCACTAGAATGCCCGGAAGATGAGATGAGGCCGTAGCAGTAATGACATCTGGATGACCGGCAAGCTCATTCATCGCTACTCGCTTGTCAATCCCGTAAAAGGGTATGGTCAACACATTTTCGGACTCAAAACCATGATTGCTGTTCAGCACGAAGGCATACTGCTTACTGATCGCCCCAACCCCAATGATGAATACCAATGAGACGAAAAACTGAAAAACAAAAAGTCCTTTCTTAAAGCCCGAAGCTCCATTTCTGCCGTTCAGGACATCGCCCTTGAGTGTTTGTGTGGGTGTCAGTCTAGCGAAATACTGGGCGGGAAAGAACCCAGCAACTAAGCCGACAAAAACTGCAAATGCCAAGAAGACGACCACTTGAAAAGCATTGAGGTCGGTATCAAGCACCTCTGAGAAATAGACCATGTCCAAGAATTCGTTCTTCATGGGTACCATGATCACAAACGACAGACCGAGCGCCAGCAAGGCCATGACGACGGTTTCGACGAGGAATTGGCCTTTTATCTGACGCTTCTGCGCCCCGACTACTTTGCGTATACCGATCTCTTTGGCCCGCTTCAGCGAGCGGGCAATGGACAAATTGGTATGATTAAACACCGCGGGCATCAACATCAAGAGTCCGATGCCGATGAAGAACGCGATGGAACCTTGGTCCCAACTCGCCCCGAGAGGATTCCGGGTATTCCATGAGATAGGCAGGAGCCGGGACACTTCCTTCGCCTGGAGCGTCACGGTCTTGTCCGTATGAAAAGCGCTGGCCAGCTGAGCAGTCTGGGATAGCGCACGGTCGAGGTCTTCCTTCTGGGTGCCCTCCTCCACCATCAGGTAGGCGTAGTGATTACGGTAATTCTTCCAATCGTTCTTTGGATCGACAGCCGCGGTTTGTGTTAGTGTTTCATAGGAAGTAAGCATATCAAAGAAGAAATGCGTCTGACATGGATTCTCCATCACGCCTGTGACATGGAATACACCCAAGTCTGTCTCGAGGGTCTTTCCAATGGGATTATCTTCCCTGAAGAGCTTCCTGGCAGTCTTTTCGGTCAGTACGACACTAAACGGATCTTTCAGAACGGCCGATGGATGACCACTGATCAAGTTGAAACTAAAGACTTCAAAGAATGCGCGATCCGCGAAGTAACCGGAAAAGGGAATCTCGTGACCATGATGATTAACCACTGGTCTGAAATCTGAGCTAATGTTGACGATCTCTTCGACAAACGGATAGTTGTCACGAAGGTGGTCGCCTGTCGCGTAAAAAGTAGAACTGTAATTGGCACCATCAACTCCGTCTCCCAGATACGTATTTACCTGATAGACGCGATGCTTGTTTTCGTGAAATTCATCCAACAGGCTTAAGGTGACGATGACCGTTAGCGCGATCAAACAGATGCTCATACCCAGTGCGAGCCCGAAGATGTTGAGGGTGGTGAAGAGTTTATGTTTGGCAAAATTACGAAAAGCGATCTTGAAATAGTTTCGAAACATCGCCATTGAGTGGCTCGAGGTATAGGGTGAAAACGAGGCAGCTCGTTTTCGTCGCCGCAACGCGTAGGAGAATAGAAGCGAAAGCACTTGTCGCCAGTAGTGAAGGTCAGCTTTCCATTTGGGAGATTTCGTCCGATCGTAAGCGTAAGCCTCGTCGAGGTCGCCATGTATGTCTTCCAGGTCGGCGCCGCCGGCTAACCATGCGAGCAATCGTGCGGCAGAAGGTGCTTATCGCGTAGTCATTATCAATGCAATCTCGGAAAGGGCTCATCGG
>JBCCXG010000504.1:0-5060 GCA_039191945.1 Bacteroidota bacterium | reverse complement strand
GGAGAAAGTAAGTGCAGCGGTGCCATTGCCAGATCAAAACGCACTATTGGTGGAGTACAAACAAGGCAAAACCAAGGGCCTGGTCCTCTTCAGCCTGGCGGACGGCGAACAACTTTGGAAAAATGATTTTGAAGGGATGAAGGGAGGCAGCGAAATCCAACCCAGCCCTCAGGTCGATCAGCGCGGCGATATCTATTACCCCTATGGAAAGAACCTACTGAAGATCAACGGGGGATCCGGAGAAATCCAGTGGACCCTCGAAGCAAGCAAAGCCATTAAAGACCTCTTCTTTGATACAGACGAGACGCAGCTGATCATGGCCAGTGGTTCGGTCACCAATGCATTTCGACAAGACAATACCGAGGGTGAAGCTTCAGTGGTGCAAGGGAATGTGGGGAAGTTTGAAATTGCCGCCATCGATCTCAGCACAGGACAGACGAACTGGTCCCATGACTACAAAGCAAAGTACGCTGGCTGCCGCCTGGGTGCATCCGATCTCGTTTTGTTCCACTCTACCAGTTTCAACTTCATTGATTTACAAACCGGCAATAAAAAATGGAAGTCCGAACCGAAATACGTCGGGGGCGACCGCAATGAGGGGCTGATCGTAGACGACCGAGGCATCCTGGCGGCCAACCTCTCCGCGATCAGCGGTAAAACGAACTTCTACTTCCTCGATGATACGGGAAAGAAAAAGTGGAAGAAAACGCCCTACACCGTGGGGGCCATTTCTTATTTGGATTGGGTGGAATCCGGACTGCTTTTCGTGTCCGAAAAAGGGGCCAATATCCAAAACATGGAAACAGGAAAGGACACCTGGGAGCGGGACAAGTACATTTCCAGTCAAGGCTATCCCATCCTGGTGAACGCTGACGATGAGGGCAATCCCCTGTTGCTGACCTGGGGCAACCTGATCCGCGTCCTTCCCGAGCAAGAGGATTGGGAGCCATTCGCGGGAGGTCTCGATCTCTTTGGAGAAATGCCCACCTCTTTCGAACGACTGCCCACCGGTTATCGCATTACCTCAGCGCAAAATGCCCTGATGATCGACCAGGAGGGAAACAAAATCTATCATACCTATCATCCTGCACCTGAGCAGAGTTTTGGGTCCCGTCTGCTATTGTCCATGGCGAGCGTCGCATTGTCCACTGCCAATTTAGCCACCGGTGTGAACTCCATCACCTATGCTGCGGCTGGAGAATTGGCTGACAACGATGACTACCGGGAAAAATCTGTAGGATACGGTCAACTGTACGGCTTGGGAGAGGGTATCTCCGAATCCATCCTGGCTGAAGCCAACCGACGGTTCAAGGAAGACGTCGCGACACCGAACTACAAGCTGATCTTGACCACGAAGGATAAACAAATAGGTCTGGTGAAGGTGGACCTGGAGACCGGCGAAGATGCAGGGTTTGTGGTCACTGATGACCGAACACCAGAGTTTGTGCTGGACTCAGTGGACGACAAGCTATTCTTCAAGACCAGCAGCAAAAACGTCGCCATGTACCTCATGAAGTAATGCCAATGAACACATCGCCTCACATATCATCCATCGTACCCTCCCGAACATGGGGCCCTCTCGGAGGGAGACTATCCAAATGCTCGGTGCGCTTCATGGCCCTGCTGATGGTGCTTGTTCTAGCACTGCCCGGGGAAGGGTTTGGCCAAACGCGGAAAATCAAAGAGAAGAAGGTCAGGCTGAAGCCCGCCTTGGTTGATTCCGTGCAGACGAGGATAGACGAGGTCACGGTTTTTGTGCCGAGACTTGATATGGCCGTCGAGGATCCCCGATGGGAAATTCGCAGCTGGACCAACGTAGTGATCAGTCGCTTGACTGACCGCGTCCTGAACGAGGAAGAAGCTCACCACTATCTCCGCGTGAGTGGTGAGTTTGTGCGACAGATGAGAAAAGAAGAGAAAGAAGAATGAAACAGCCGGTGCCGATAGTGACGAATCGACAGGAGGGCTTGGGCCCTCCTGACCACCGAATGGCTATGCAAACAACAACAACTAAAGTACAATGACAGCCACCGCCACATTGAACAGCAACGGATGGAAGGCGCTCACGAAGCTCTTGCTCATCCTGCTATTGAGTTTCCCCACGTGGGTTGCTGCTCAGCAGTCACGCTTTCCGGCGAACGTGAGTCCAACCTTGGGTCTCCCCTATTCTCTATTTGTCAGTGACTATACCGATCCAGGCAAGCAGCAAGTGGTGGCCAATATTCTGTTCAATGACTTCAATGAGGCGCAGTGGACTTTTAAACTGAAGCTACGCATCGAAGGCTTTGATATCCAGCTAGAGACGAAGCCCGGCTTCACCCCCTCATTCCCCATCGTCGTCAGCCCCGGTGAGCCCGTCAGATTTACTGGAGCAGATTGGACGGAATACTTCGACTATCGCAATCTGACGGTGAGCGGATCAGCCCGCAATGAGTTGTTTCGCAGCGGCAGGTTGCCAGAAGGCGGCTACACCCTCTATGTGCAAGTGCTCGACTATGATACGGGCGAGCCGCTCTCGGCAGAATCCGCCGTGTCCTGGTGGATGGGACTGTTCAACCCACCCCTGGTCATGTTGCCCCAAGAAGATGCCTTTATCAATCCCATCAATACCCAGATCCCTTTTACCTGGCAGCTATTCAATATCTCGTCGCCCAACAACCTGATGGGGGTAGAGCATCAATTGACCCTTTGGGAAATCGTTGCACCCAATGCCGCAGATGTAGATCCACTGAGCGCCGTACAAAACGGGCAAGCGTTAGAGGTCTTCCAATCCCCCAGGCTGAGCAACCCATCCTTCATCTATAGCCTGGCCGAACCTGCACTGGAGGCCGGAAAAGGCTATATCTACCAGGTGCAAGCCTTTGACCCAGAAGGACGGGATAGCTTCAAGAACGAGGGTCGATCGGAATTTAGACGGTTTTACTACGGCTGGCCGACCAACGGCAACATCGTGCTGCGGTACCCCGAAAATGAGCGACAGCTTCGCTACCGTGACGATGCCGGCATCCAATGGTATCCGCCGGATAACAAGCTGCCGATGCAACCGGTGGCTTACGAGATCCGCGTTGCGGAGAGAGAGAAAGGGGAAAGCCCCCAGGAAGCCTTGCGAGGCAAGCTATGGCAGCTGATCGAGAGGGACGAGACCACGTTTGGCAACTACCTCGTCGGAAGGGTCAACGAACCCGAACGAACCAAAGCCTACGCCTGGGAAGTCATCGGCTATAGCAATGGACAGGAAGTCGGACGCAGTGCTGCGCAGACTTTTTATGGTCCCCCGCTGCTCGAGCAATTCTACGCGGGTGTGCAACGTGTGGTCGTGGACTACCTTTCCAATGATGATCCGGACGACCTTTCCGGTAAAGGTCGCGTACGGCTGACCAAGGACCCCAATCTCTGGACGGACTTTGAGTTTGAACACCTCAAAGTTCGAGAAACCGGCACTTTTTGGGTGCTGGAGGCCGGCGAGATGCGCTTTGATGGCGACGTCCAAGTCGACCTACAACCCTACTATGCGCCCAATGGGGTGGCAAAGTTCCGCTCCACCCAGTTCCGACTCAATAGGGAAGGCCTCTACGCCTACGGGCGAGTAGAGTGGCCCTTGCACCTTGCTTCCTGGTCGGGTGAGCAGGCCATTGTCACCACAAAAAGTGGCTGGTACAACTACGACTACTTCGAACCGGTGGGACGTACCACATTGACCGCCGGTAACACTTTTGACTTGCTCGATCCCTTTGGCTTTACTCTCGAGCTCGATACTTCATCGTACGTGTGGGTGAATGAGGACAGCTATCGATTGGAGATGAGTGGCTATGTACACTTACCTTCAAAAATCGCAGCAGTAGGTTCATCAGAGCGGGTCAAAATCCCCTTTCTCTCGGAGCAACAGATCTTCTACTTCAGCGGCAACAACCTGCCGCCGCTCACCCCGCTGCAAGTGAACCGGGCACTTAACATTCATTTACAGAGCGACGGCTATACCATCGACTTATCCGATACCCAATCCCCCGGAGCATTTTCCGCTGACCCCTATTGGAAGGGTGTCCAATTTGATCAATACACGCTACGCATCCCCCGGAACTTTGATCCGAAAGGCCGGCTGGCCTTAAGCGAGCCCGTGACCCTCAGCTACAACGCTGCAGCGACGGCAGGGGGCGGTATGCCGGCCCATGTCAGCAGTGGAGGGATGTATTTTGATACAGACATCGCCTTTGGGAGCAGCGAGTTTACCTTCAGCACGTTCCCCGGGGCGGTGGATCGGTTTTACCTCCACATTGAGGCGAGCGAGATCTCCGAAAAGTCCGCCCTGAGGGGCACTGCGATGATACCGGTGCTCAACCAAGAAGCGTCCTTCCCTTTCCAGGTGCCCATGACTCGGTCAGGATTCATGGCAGGCTTTTTCGAGGGGCTGGAAGACTATCGCTTTGTGCACAACCCCGGCGTGCCAGAGCAACAAATCCTGATTACTGTCAAAAGGGCGGTCATGGAGGAAGACGAGCGTCTCAGCTTGACGATGGACATGAAATGGCCCCACCTCGGGATAGAGATGAATGCCGTGCGCTATTTCAAAATATGGGGCAATCAAAACATTGGCTTCTATACACCAGAAGGGATCTACGCTTTGGACCAGCAACTCAGGACCGAATATGAGGGGTATCCGGTCACCATCGACGCCCTGGCCGCCGGGCGCAGCAGTGGCCTCTACGGATTTGGCGTCTCCGGCAAGATCAATCTGGGAGAGAACGTGGCGGGACCCGAGGGCGCTCCTAATTTCAACATCTACTCACTGGTGGAAAACCCTCTCCTTCCCGGAGACTACGTGCCCGATTTACCGGAAAATAACCTCGCCGTAGCGCCAAGGGACCCTGACGTGGCATTGCGTGAGATGAAGCAGCAGCTTGAAGCGGAGAAACAAGATCTGATGGGTGATCTAGAGGCCCGAACTGAGTCGCTGGAGTCGGAGCTGTCCAGCGATATCCAGCAAGTCGCCACCGGCTTCGGATCGTCCTCCGCGACGCCAGAAGATATGTTTGCGGCATCTGATCAACAGACCAACAAGGTGG
>JBCCXG010000503.1:0-5066 GCA_039191945.1 Bacteroidota bacterium | reverse complement strand
TTCGACTGTCTTGCTGCTTGGCCTTGCCTTATGCGCCGGTGCGCAGCAAGCCATCCGTTTCGATCATATTAGCACCAAGGATGGGCTCTCCCAGAGCGACATCAACACGATCTATCAGGATGCCCAGGGCTACATGTGGTTTGGGACGCATGATGGACTTAATCGCTACGATGGCTACGAGTTTACCGTCTACAAGCCCGATCCTAAAAAGCCGGGTAGTATCAATAGCAACCTCATCTTCTCGATTAGCGGGGATGACAGGGGGAACCTCTGGATTGGCACCACAGGCAGTGGATTGAATTACTTTGATCGTCAGACGGAGACTTTCACTTCTTATACAGAAGCCGACGGACTAGCCCATAATCATGTGACGACCGTCTTTTTGGACAGTCAGCAGCGACTGTGGATAGGCACCAACGACGGCTTGAATTTGCTGGATCTTCGCTTGCCCGAGGAGCAACGGACGTTCCAGCTTTTTCATCCAGAGAAGGCGCCGTTTATGGTCGGTTGGGACGGAAAGAGCGTCATGGCCATTTACGAGGATAGCGAGCAGCAGATCTGGATTGGCGGACACGGTGGACTCTATAAACTTTCTCGCGATGAGGCAGGCCAATTATACGTGGCCACGATGAATGAGCATGTGGGACTCCCGCTGACCAATGTTCGGAGTATCGTCGAAGGGCCGAATGGGAACCTGCTTCTAGGGACCGACCAAGGCCTTTTCGCACAGTCCAGGGGCTTGCAAATGAAATTGATCGCTGATGGGGCAATCAATCGGTTGGAACTTGTACAGGGTCGTGATTTGTGGGTTGGAACTTCCGAGGGCCTGATTCACTATCAATTTGCACCCGGTGACGAATTGCCGGCATTCCGGGGAGAATTTGTTTACGATCCATTGGACCCCTACAGCTTGAGTAAGGATGTTATTCGGTCCATTTACGTAGACAAAACAGGGATCCTCTGGATCGGAACCAACGGAGGAGGGATCAATACCTATGACCGAGACCGCAAGCAATTTCTGCATGTCAAGAAGTCGCCAAACCCTGGTAGCCTCAGTTACGACAAGATCCGTTCGATGTTTGAAGATAGTGACGGGACTGTCTGGATCGGCACTGAGGGAGGGGGACTCAACCGTCTGAGTCCTACGGATGATGGCCGATACAACAGTTTTGAGCATTTTCCTTCAGTTCGAAATCCCTTTGCCATCGCAGAGATCGTGACGAGGAGAAGAAGAACGCTGCTTATTGGTGTAGAGGACAACGTAGGTCTCTACGAGCTAGAACTTACCGGGGGCCGCGTGCGGGATTCAGACTTCAAGGTAGTCACTGGCATCGCGGCCAGCGTATTTACGATCTTGCAGGATAGCCGCGGGAACATCTGGATTGGTACCTACGGAAAGGGTATCCAACGTTTGATCTACCAGGAGGAAACGGATGACTTTGAGCGATCTGCCGTGGTACATGACCCCAACGATCCGAACAGCCTACCGAGCAACATCATCCGAAACATATTTGAAGACCGACATGGTAATATTTGGATAGGCACCGGTGACGGACTTTGTCGGGTAACCACGGAAGAAAGTACTCGACATCAGCCCAGGTTTGACAGGTTTCAGACCAACCCTGCTCATGCTGCACCGATTAGTCACAACTACATCCTGCCCATCTATGAAAGTCAATCCGGCGTTTTGTGGGTAGGCACGCTCGGTGGCGGACTCAACCGTTTTCTGCCCGGCACGGAAGGTTCAGCGGAGGGGTTCCGTTCTTATGGTGAATCAGACGGTCTGCCCAACAATGTGATCAAAGCGATCCTTGAAGACGAGAATGGCCATCTGTGGCTCTCCACCAATGTCGGTCTTTCTAGGTTTGATCCTGTCAATGAGGTGTTTACCAACTTCGACGTCAACGATGGCTTGCAGGACAACGAATTTCAGGAGCTAGCTAGCCTTCGTCTGCGCGACGGCGAGATGTTGTTTGGGGGAGTCAATGGTTTCAACGCCTTCTATCCACGTGAAATCCGCAGTAATCCCTTTGAGCCAGAGACGGTCATTACGGAGTTTTCGCTCTCCAATGAGCCGGTGCCGATTGGGGCTGAGGTCAATGGGCGTGTGATACTCCAGGCGCCTGTGAATGAGGTGGAGGCATTATCTGTCAAATACGCCGAAAACAACCTATCCTTCGAATTTGCCGCACTCCATTTTGCAGCGCCAAGGAAAAACCAGTTTGCTTATATGCTGGAAGGCTTCGACAAAGACTGGATCTACACGAATGCTGATAAGCGCTTCGCCACCTATACGAACATCCAACCGGGCCAGTACACACTGAAGGTCCGAGCGTCTAATAATGATGGGCTTTGGGACTCCACGCCCGCCTCGCTGGAACTGATCGTCATTCCGCCATGGTGGCGAACGAACACGGCCTATGGGATCTACGCGGTGATTGCGATCCTCATGCTGGTAGCCTTCCGCAGGTACACGATCATTCGGACCACCGAGAAGCATCAGCTGGAGTTGGAACATATTGAGAAGGAAAACATGGAGGAGCTGCAGCGTGTGAAGTTGGACTTCTTCACGAACATCTCTCACGAGTTCCGGACTCCCCTGACCCTCATCAAGGGTCCTCTGGACTACCTCCAGGCCAATCGTCAGAAGCTCGATGAAGCCGAAGCGTCTGAGCAGTTTGGACTCATACAAAAAAATGCCAATTACCTACTGAGGCTGGTGAACCAGTTACTGGATTTTCGCAAGCTCGATCAAGGCAAGATGAAGCTTTTCATCCGCAACGCTGACATCATTGAGTGCATCAAGGAGGTCAGTGATCCCTTCCAGTTTCTTGCCCAAAAGAAGCAGATCAACTATCAGGTAGTATCCGATTTTGATACGCTCAGCAGCTGGTTCGATCCCGATGCGATCGAGAAGATCTTGAATAACCTACTCTCGAATGCCTTCAAATTCACCCCGGAAGGGGGCAAGGTCGAGGTAGCCATTCGAGACGGCTCTAAGCACGGTCTGTGCGAGGCAGGAGGTAAAGTGCAGTGTGATTGTTTGCTTATAGAGGTCAGTGATAGCGGCCCCGGTATTGCCAGGAACAAGATTGGAGAGATCTTTCAGCGCTTTTATACGGAGGCGTCAAGAGTCAATCAAAACTCCGGCGGCATGGGCATTGGGCTGGCGTTCACCAAGAGCCTGGTTGAGTTGCACCAAGGTCGCATTGATGTCCGGAGCCAGCCGAAGAAGGGGGCGACTTTTAGCATTGTCATGCCGAGGCGGAAGGAGGCTTACCTCGACATCCAGGAACTCAATTGTGTAGACGATCCGGCTACTGGTGTCTACGTCAATACCCCTACGGCGGACGCACAGGCCATCGCCATCAACGATGAATTGGAAGACCAGAACCTCTCCAAGTCGAGGTCAAAGTTGCCGATCCTCCTGGTCGTCGACGACAATCCCGACATTCGCACCTTCCTCAAGCGTTGCCTCCACGACACCTACGCGATCTATGAGGCGGAGAACGGTGAGCAGGGCCTGGAGATCGCCCACCAGATCATGCCCAAAATCATTTTGACCGACATTCTTATGCCGGTCATGGATGGCATCCAGTTTTGTGAGGCGATTAAAACCGACGAAAAAACGAGCCATATCCCCGTACTTATGCTCACAGCCCGGTCCTCTCAAGAGAGCGAATTCGAAAGCCTGCTGACCGGTGCCGACGACTACCTGCGCAAGCCATTTGAGATGGAGCTCCTCAAGCTAAAGCTGGCCAACATCATCTCGCAACGTGACGAACTGCGGCGACGATTTACTCGAAACATCGCCCTCAAGCCCGCTGAGATCACCGTGACTTCCGCCGATGAAAAGTTTCTGCAGCAGGCCATCGAAACCGTCGAGAAACACATGATGGACACGCAATTCAGTGTCGAGATGCTCGTGAAAGAAATGGGCCTCAGTCGCAGCAACCTCTACCTCAAATTCAAGGAAATCACAGGCCTGTCGTCGAGTGAATTCATCCGCAACATCCGACTCAAGCGTGCCGTTCAGCTGCTCGAGCAGAGTGACTATACCGTCAAAGAAATCATGTACAAGACGGGCTTCAATACCGCCTCGTACTTCGCCAAGTGCTTCAAAAAGCAGTATGGTATGATCCCGAGTGAGTACGTTCGAAAACCCCGTGAGAAACAAGAAATATGAAAAGATATCTGATGAATCTTTTGGCCACTTTCGTAAACCCATTGGTGCCCCTGGTCAGCCCTGAAGTGAGGGTCCATACAGTTGATAATCAAAGCACGCGCCGCGCCGCCTCTACTTCAGGGATGGCTCTATCCCTGCCGCAGTCTGCTGCAACAATGGTGCGACTCCTTTTTTGGGTTTTCGCAGCCTCCTTCTTGTTGGCGTGTACCGAAGAGCCACCGCAGAAGCCAAACATCCTCTTTATTATGTCCGACGACCACACCACGCAGGCATTTGAGGTTTACGGTAGCCGCTTGGCGGGCTTGAAGCCTACGCCAACTCTGGACCAGTTGGCGAGCGAGGGGATGGTATTCACCAATTGCTTTGTCAACAACTCCATCTGCGTACCCAGCCGGGCCGCTATCCTAACCGGGCAACGAGCCCAGACGAACGGGGTGATCGACCTGGAGGGGAGCCTGGTTCCGGCAAACCACTTCCTTCCTTTGGAGATGAAGCAATTGGGTTATGAAACGGCGATCGTGGGGAAGTGGCACTTGACGAACGAGCCCGCCTTCGACTACTATCAAGTGCTACCAGGACAAGGAAAGTATTTTGATCCTGAGTTCCGGGTGCAGGGTGAGCAGTCGTGGCCAAAAAACGTGACTTCCTACGCAGGTCACTCCAGCGACGTCATCACGGACATAAGTCTCGAATGGTTGAAGGAGAAGCGGGATCCTTCGAAGCCCTTTTTTCTCATGCACCACTTCAAAGCACCTCATGACGATTTTGAGAATGCCCCTCGCTATGAGGAGTACCTCAGGGATACCTTCATACCAGAGCCGGCAAGCCTGTACGACAATGGCAACAATGGCTCGGTGGGAACGCGCGGTGTCGCCGATTC
>JBCCXG010000502.1:0-5068 GCA_039191945.1 Bacteroidota bacterium | reverse complement strand
GAGTCCCGGTGCTGAAATCAATTGCCTACTTGGTGAATGGCTGCTATAAAATGCTTTTTGGTAAAGCGTGGCATTACAATCCGAAGAAGATGAAAGAGCTCGTGGCGTTGGATTGGTCCGTGCATGATGGAGTTGACCCCTGGCCACAAGGCTTCTCACCACAGTTTTCGCTACAAGAGGGTTTCGACGAGGCAATAGCCTATTATCTAGAAAAGAAATGGATTTGAGATCTTTGCCGATGTGACATGAAAATACTGTACCTGTTTCTAAAGACCTCCGTAAGCGATTTTATCATCGCAGTGCTATCGGGTATCATCGCCGGATTTTGCATGGCTGGGATGATCGTGTTGATCAAGCAGGGCATTGATACACGACTCTCGGATTTTGACTATTTGCTGTATGCATTTATCGGGCTTTGGTTTACTTATGGCGTGACCAGCGTTGCCGCCTCTTACTATGTCTCTAAGCTGAGCCAGACGGTGATTCTTGACATGCGTGTGGACTTGAGCCGTAAGATCATGAAGGCATCTTTCCAGTCCATGGAGCATAAGAGAAACCAGCTACTTGCAATATTTACTGATGACATCAATACCGTCGCACAGGCGGTAACGCGATTTCCAAACATCATTGCAAGTGTGGCCATGGTGGTGGGTTGCATCGTCTACATGGCGACGATTTCCCTGGAGCTCATCGGTTTGTTTTTGCTTTTGTTTGGTTTGGCCTATGGTTTTTTCAAAAAACCACTGAATAACTTCAAGTATAAAACACGACAAGCTCGGGATACGCAGAAGGATCTAGTAGGGCATTTTCAAGCGTTGATTTTTGGACTGAAGGAGTTGCTGCTAAGTGGTCGCTTGAGAGAGAGTTTTGTCAACAGAACCTTATTGCCTTCAGCTACGGAGCAGAAGGGATTCAATATATGGTCGGCCATGTGGTTGGCGGTTTTTGGCCGTGCGGCGGATATGATACTCCTTTTGGGCTTTGGCTCTATTTTAGTGATTATCGAACGATATGAAGTGGTTTCTTTTGAAACCTTGGCTTCTTTCTTGCTCATCTCACTCTTCACCCTGTCGCCACTCTCTAACATCAGCAGCTTTTTGCCTTTTCTGGGCAAGATCGATGTGGCGCTGGAGCAAATTCGCAATACGGGCCTCATGCTTGAGGATGCCGCCGTCAACCGCCTGGAGGAGAGCCCCTCTTTCGAAGCCGACGATGTGCCCTACCTGCAGTTGAACGATGTCACATACACTTACTTCCATGAGGGGGAGGAAAAGTTCTTCCAACTAGGGCCGATTAATCTAGAAATCAATCGGGGGGAGATGATCTACCTCTTGGGTGGTAACGGTAGCGGGAAGAGTACGCTAGCCAAGATCATTTGCGGTTTGTATCGACCGGAGACCGGTACGGTGACCATGGCTGGCACTGAGATCAAAAAGGGCACACTGGATGCCTATCGGGAAAATTTCAATGCCATCTTCACTGACTTCTTCATCTTTGATCGCCTGGACTATCTACCACAAGAGACGGTCCAGAAGGATGCGGAGCGGTATCTGAAGCTGTTGGAGCTGGACAAAAAGGTGAAAATAGAAGACGGTAAATTATCCACTACGAAGCTATCGACAGGTCAGCGCAAACGACTGGCGTTGCTGCTTTCGTATCTTGATGACAAGCCTTTCTATATCTTCGATGAGTGGGCGGCAAGCCAAGACCCCTATTATAAGGAAGTTTTTTACCGGACGCTCCTGCCGGAGATGAAGAAGCGAGGCAAGACCCTGCTAGTGATATCTCACGATGAGAAGTATTTTGACGGTGCCGATCGTTTCATCATGCTCCGTGATGGGCAGATGATCACGAAGGATACCAACGACGACCTTTTGACCATCTACAATCAGGGGATTCCTTCAGAGAAAGTATAGGAATTTCATGTTCCACGTTCCAAGTTTAGTCAGGACACGAAACGTGAAACCGTGGAACACTGGAACAGTTCATCACATCGGCAACTGGCGCATAAACGCTGGACATGGCAGCCTTCTACTGACCCTAGAGGGTTTGTTGCCCCGTCCGGCCATGGCAAACCGGTACTGTAAGGACATCTCGTGGGCCCCTCCGCCGGTTACCACATCGATTTCTGACAGGTTCATATCAAAGCTATAGCCAAATTCGAAGTTCCGATATTCCAGCCCCACCTGCACGATAATCGCGTCCTGATTGATTTGATCCAGGCGATTGGCGACGAAGGGCATCCCCCGATAGTACAACCCAAAGATCATGGGTTCGAGGTGGAAGGATGCACCTATATCCAACTGTTCGAATTCTCCTTGCCTTTTGTACAGGATATTGGGTGCAATGGAGGGAAAACTGGTGCTTCGCCACATTTTTTTCCCTAGCGGAAGTCGCGTTCCAGCGTGGACAGAGTAACGGATGCTCAATGGGTCTTCCGCGCGGGTAAGGGAAAGGTTCGGCCGTGTCAGGTGGTGCGCGGCAAAACCTACCCAGTACTTTTCACTGTAGATCAGTAGTCCAGTATTAAAGTCCCAATAGTCCCTCAGTTCTAATGCATTGATGTTTGGGTCTTGCGAAGGCGCCCCATCCAGTCCGAAGTCAATTTGATCACTAAATACGAGCTGGGTGGGATCAAACCCTCGAGTGACATAGCCAAACTGCACCGCTGGTCGTAGAACCAGCTTGTTCGAAAGCGGCAATTCGTAGCCGTAGGTGAAGTAAAAACCTGTATTGCTCAGACTGGCAGACCCCTCTCGATCTTGATGAACCATCAGGCCAAAGCTACTTTGTAGGGGCTCAGAGTGATAGTCAAACGAAGCCGTACTGCTCACAAATGCCTGCGGCAGGTTGGGCCATAAGATCCGATGATTTAGCCCGACCCTGCTGTTGGGTGAAGTGCCGACCATGGCTGGATTGAGATAGAGAGGGTTTGCGTAGAATTGCGAGAACTGGGCATCTTGTCCCAGTACCTGCAGTACGCCCGTGGTCATCAAAATGAGTAGTAGAGTCTGTTTCATCTGATTAAGGTTAGATCGCCTGCCTTCACTTCTTCGCGACCGTCAGAATAGGTCAACTCGAGCTTGTAGACATATACTCCGGAGGGAGACAACTGGCCCCGGTAGTAACCGTCCCAACCCCGCGTTTGAGAGTCACTCAGAAATAGGAGCTGTCCCCATTTGTTGTATACCGACATTCGGAATTTGGATACGCCCTCCAGTTTGGGTAGGAAGACGTCATTGAGCCTTGAGGGATTCGAGTTGCCCATGAAGCCCAGCTCGCCCCCGGACGGACCTGACAGCGAGGGAGTAAACGCATTGGGGGCTTGCACGGATCCGCCTCTGATGGCCTGTACTTCCGTAGGCCGGTACAGGGTGTCCACGCAGTTCGAGTCGTTTGTTGCAATCAGGGTGATATCGTAAAAGCCCTCTTCCGTGTAAGCGTGTCTGGGCTCGTAAGCTTCTGATCGCTGACCGTCGCCGAAGTCCCAGATGAAACTGGATGCGTTGGTTGACAGATTTCTAAAGAAGACCTCCTGATCTGGGATGTATACCACGCGGGGTGTGGCTAGAAAATCTGCAAATGGTGAGCTCAATACCTCGATATAGTCCGTTTTCTCCCGTTCAATTACTACACCATTTTCATTTTCTCCTCTAAGACGCACCGTATAGGTTCCGCCTTGGGTGTAGGTGTGAGTGGGTTCGTCCAAGGTCGAGATGGATCCGTCGCCGAATTCCCAAAGGAACTTGCCACTTGCCGCAGCCACTGAGGTATTTTGGAACTTTACGATCAGCGGCGAACACCCATTGACGGGGGTGGCTTCGAAATCGATTACGGGATCCTGGGGTAGCACCGTGACGATTCGGGCATAATCTTCTTGGCAAATGCCGTTGTCCACGGTAAGCGTCAGCATGAACTGTCCAGTCTCCTGATAAGTATGTGGGCCGGGGGTATAGTTGTCGCTCGTGTCTCCATCACCAAAATCCCACCGGTAGGCAGCCCCTAGGGTACTGCGGTTGGTGAGGTCCACGGTGGCATCAGGAAGCTGCAGTGTGTCAGACGACAGGTCGAAGAGTGCAATGATGTCAAAGTTCTGGTTGGCTATCGACAAGTCCTCTTCGTAGGGCTCGCTGGAGCAATTGGCCAGGTTACTCGTAGTCAGGGAAACGGCTACTGATAGCTCCTGCTCGTTGATACCTGGTCTCTCATACAAAGCAAATCTGAATTCGTCATCAGCGGTCAACAACACAGGTTCTGGGTCAAAGACCCATTGATAGTCCAAGCCCTTCTGTGAGGCCTCTATGGTGAATCTCACTTCATCACAGTCCTCATCGCGCTCGACGGTAAAGAGTGCCTGCGGTTGTGGGCTTATTTGGATATCGAAGGTATCATTGGCCAAGCATGCGTTGGCTTTTGAAGCGCTCAGCACCATTCGATAGCTTTCTATCATTGAGCTCGAGTTGGTCAAGGAATAAGCGAGCTCATGAAATGCCGTGTCTCCTCTCAGTTTGGTGACGGGGTAGCCATCCACAGTATCCCCGGCAGTATCCAGGAGTATCCAGGTGTAGCTATCAGGGTTTTTGGCTTGCGTAGATTCGTCGACAAGAAACGTGCTGCTCCAGGGGGAGCAGTTGGCCGTCAGAAAGCTGTAATTGGGGTCAGCAAAGTCTGTTTGTTCCGTCGGAGGAATGGCTACGACTATTGGATTGCTCACTGTTTGACAGCCGGAGAGTGCCGTGGCTTCAAGCGTGATCTCATAGGTCCGCAAGGAGTCGTCGGAGTGACTAAGCGTGAGTGTCGTATCCCCGTTGTTTAGGAGAAAAGCCTGCTCATCACCAGAGGGGGCATGCAAAATGGTCACCCGGTAGTTCGCACTGGAGTCTGCTTCAAATGATGGATTTGAAATAGTAATCGGCTCTCCGATGCAGCTGACCGTACTGCTCAAGACAACTTCGGCATCGGGGAGGGGCAGCACCTGCACGTTTTCGACATATGTGGCGCTACAACCGCCGACGGAGCTGGTGAGCCTCAGCGCCACCTGGTAGTCTCCAGCTACAGAGGTTGTAGG
>JBCCXG010000501.1:0-5071 GCA_039191945.1 Bacteroidota bacterium | reverse complement strand
TTGCTCTCGTCACTGCGCTTTTGCCTCTACTACTCACTGCGCAGTCCATCAACGATACCTTCAAACCACTTAAGTATCGCAACATAGGCCCTTTCCGAGGAGGGCGGTCGGTTTGCGCCAGCGGGGTGATTGGAGATCCGCTGACCTACTATTTTGGTACGACTGGGGGCGGTGTGTGGAAGACCGAGGATGCTGGACAGCGTTGGACCAACATTTCTGATGGCTACTTCGAAACAAGTTCGGTCGGGGCGGTTGCGGTCTCAGAGAGTGATCCCAATGTGGTTTATGTAGGCATGGGGGAGCACGCACCTCGCGGTGTGATGACTTCCTACGGCGACGGAGTCTACAAATCGACGGATGCCGGAAAGACCTGGAAGAAAATGGGTCTGGAAAAGACGCAACACATAGCCCGTATCATCATTCATCCCAAGAATCCTGATTTGCTATGGGTGGCGGCGCAGGGAGCGTTGCATGGTGCCACCAAAGAGCGCGGCATCTACAAGAGTACGGATGGCGGTGTGACCTGGAAGAATGTGTTGTACGTCAACGATATGACGGGATGTTCGGAACTGTCTATAGATCATCACAATCCGCAGGTATTGTATGCCGCCATGTGGCACCATCAGCGTAAGCCATGGCAAGTGATCAGCGGAGGATCAGGCAGCGGGTTGTACAAATCTGTGGATGGAGGAGAAAGCTGGAAGCCGCTCACTACAGGGCTGCCCAAAGAAATGGGAAAGATGGCCATAGCGGTATCCCGAGCCAATCCGCAAAAGGTCTACGCCCTGATCGAAAGCAATACAGAAAAGGAGCTGGGAGGACTATTCTCTTCCAATGACGCAGGAGATAGCTGGACTCGGGTGAGTGGAGATCACCGGCTCGTCCAGCGAGCATGGTATTACATTGAGGTATTCCCAGATCCAGTAGACGAGCATACCGTGTATGTCTTGAGTGCGCCCAACCTTCGTTCTATTGATGGCGGCAAGACCTGGGAGCGTCTATACGGCACGCATGGTGACTATCACGACCTGTGGATCAATCCTGACAACCCCAAGAACATGATCATCGCGAATGATGGTGGGGGTGCGGTCACCTTCAACAGAGGGGCTTCCTGGTCCACGCAGTCCAATATGCCGACAGCGCAGTTCTATCGCGTGACGGTTGACAACCTCTTTCCCTACAATGTCTATGGCGGGCAACAGGACAATACCTCGGTGAGGATCAGCAGTCGGGCCTTGGACCGACGAGCGATTACTGAGCAAGATTGGACTTATTCGGCAGGGGGGGAGAGCGCGTTTCTCGCCTTTGATCCAGATGATCCCAGATATGTGCTCGGGGGAAGCTACCTGGGTACTATTGAAGTCCTTGACATGCAGGCGAAGGCCAGTACGAGGATCATGGCCGCACCGATACAATACCTCGGTCGCGAGGCTCGTGACATGAAGTATCTCTTTAATTGGAACGCGCCTATTATCAAAAGCCAGCATGAGCCCGATACTTATTATCACGCGGCTCAGTATCTGCTGCGCACCAGAGACAAAGGAGTCACCTGGGAGGAAGTATCACCCGACCTGACGCGGAATGACGATGCTAAGCAGGGGAAGGGAGGCGCACCGTACACCAATGAGGCCGTGGGTGCTGAGAACTATGGCACCATTGCGTATGTCGCAGAGTCTCCTCACGAGGCGGGAGTTATTTGGACAGGTAGCGACGATGGGTTCGTGCAATTGACTCGGGATAATGGTGAAACATGGACCAACGTCACGCCCAAAGGACTGGAAGAGTGTCTGGTCAATGCCATTGACATCTCGCCACACGATCCGGCGACGGCATACATCGCGACGACGCGGTATAAGTTCAACGATCACACGCCTTCACTGTGGAAAACAACGAACTATGGTAAGAGCTGGGCTAATATCAGCGCTGGCATTCCCCATGGCGCCTACACCCGGGTCGTCAGAGAAGATGATCAACGCGAAGACTTATTATATGCGGGTACTGAGACCGGGATGTATGTTTCATGGGATGGAGGACAGCAATGGGAACAGTTTCAATTGAATATGCCGGTGACACCGATTACAGACTTGATTGTGAAGCACAATAATCTCGTGGTGGCCACGATGGGAAGATCATTTTGGATACTGGATGACTTAGCATTGGTGCGGCAATATGAGATGTCCGACGAAGCCTTTGCCCTGTACAATCCAGGGGATGCCATCATGGGGAATTGGGGTAGTCCCCTGAGCGGCAATAGTGCCGCCTTTGATGGGACTGACCCGTTCCAAGGAGTTAACCCTGCCAACGGCGTGGTGATGTATTACTCACTACCCGAGTTAACGGATTCTGTCAACATCACCATGGAGATCAAAGATGCCGATGGCCAGTTGGTGCGATCCTTTACCAGTGAAAAGGATCCTGACTTCAAGAGCTATGCGGGCGGACCCTCAGCTGAACCATCGCTACCGAAACAGAAAGGGATGAATCGCTTCGTTTGGGACATGAGGTACCCAACGATGCCCGGTGCCCCTACCGCTTATATTGAAGGTAGCTTTAGGGGTCACAAAGCCTCTCCGGGTACTTATAGCCTGTCTTTAGAAATGGGAGCGGAAGTGCTGGAGGGCACCTTTGACATTTTACCCAATCCGCTGTATGAAACAACGAGTGCTCAGTATGATGAATATCACCAATTCATGCTATCGATGGAAAATTCCCTGACGGAGATGCACAACAAAGTCAATGACATGGTGGACATGCACGATCAGCTTCGACGTGTCTTAAAGGCGCTTGAGAAAGATGCCACGACAGAGGAGCTGCATAAAGAAGGGGAGCGGATCACTCAGGAAATGAAGAAATGGGATGGCGATATGATCCAGCGTAAGTCGAAGGCGTATGATGACGTCGAGAACTATGAAAACAAATTCACAGCAAACTATCTCTTCCTGATTAATGCCACCGAGAGTAGCCTTCCCCGAGTCAATCAATCCTCCAAGGATCGAAAGTCGGAGCTAGATAGGCAATGGGAGGGGCTCAATCAGAGAGCTCAGCAGTTGATGGAGGTGGATGTGCCTGCTTACAATAAGCAGCTCTGGGATGCCGGCGTCGGAGCTGTCCATACACGTAAAAAATCGGGTACATGATAGCGCGCTGAGCTATATGCAAGCGATACTTGAGGCGCTCTTACCTATTTTCCTTCTTGTGCTACTGGGGTCGGGCTTTCGTCGCTTCCAGTTTCCGGCTGAAGGGTTTTGGGTAGCGGCGGATCGCTTGACGTACTATGTTTTTCTACCCGCACTCCTCACCGAGAAACTGTCAACCACTGTCTTTACGTGGCAAGACTTTTACAATCTCACGGGCGTAATGTGCGTCGCGGTGCTTGCCATCGCCTTATTAGTCCTGTTGCTTCACGCCTGGCGTCGGTTTGACCCGCCTACGCTGACCTCTATTTTCCAAGGAAGTATTAGACCCAACAGTTACGTAGCGCTAGCGGCAGGCACAGCATTATTTGGGCCAAAGGGGCTGGCCTTGACTGCTATTATCATGGCGGGGGTAGTACCCTTGGTCAACGTATTGTCGGTAGCCGCTTTTGCATTTTTTGTGCCTAATGGCCAGAGGAGAGGTCCCAGTTTTTTTCGTAGCGTAGCCAGTAACCCGCTTGTGCTTGCCTGTGCGCTCGGGATCATGTTGAATGTAACGGGGGTTGGCTTGCCCTTCGTGGCTGGTAGCGTGCTTGAAATTCTGTCTGCGCCAGCCTTACCTATGGGTCTCATTTCCGTTGGTTATGGACTGATGTTGCGAGGGACTCGTGGACGGATAGGATTTGCGATTGTTGCTATAGTGATGAAGCTCCTGGTGCTTCCTGCGATAGCTTATATACTATTGATAGCTTTGGGGGTGGTCGGGCAGCCATTGCAAGTGGCCATCATATTTGCCTCGGTGCCCTGTGCAGTTTCTTCCTACATACTCGCGGGCCACCTGGGTGGCGATCAACAAACCATGGCAGCCATCATTACGATCGAGACGCTTGCGGCGTTCGTGACGATGCCATTGATTCTCAATGCGCTGTCATGGTGACGTTATGATCCGACTTTTTACAAGCTGCCCGTAGGTGGCATGGCGAAGAGCTGAGTTCAGATCCAATATTCCTTACAAATGCTATGCTGACTCTCAAGTGGTAGCTTGAGCGCGGGTACGATGTGCTCTACAATCGTCCTCCACTGGGGCAAAGGTTGAGGTTGGACGCAACCCTTGACTTCAATTGTCATCTCAAATCATCGAGGAGACCGATCACTCGATGTCCCTGGAGGAGGTCCCGACTCCTGGTAGATATATACCACGGTATTTATCGGCTGCCAGACATATAGTTTGGTGGCTTACTGCGTTATCTAATATTTTGTCTAAACCATTCCGAAATCATGGACCTATAGCTGTCAAATTCCTCCACCAGCCAATCTTCCCATTCATTCACCAAAAAATGGGGATTATGCAACCGCGTCGCTGCACTGCTAGATTTTGTCGTAAATTTCCTGCACTTATTATCAATTATAGATGCTCTCTATGAGAACCGCCAGATTTCTCTTCGTTGTAGCCGCTAGTGTTATGTTGTTTGGCTGCAGCGATCTCCAGTTGAAGGCCTTTAGGAAGTTTAAGAAAGAATCGTCCAATCCTGTCGAGGTAGAATTCAAGGCTGGACAGCCCTCTGCTATTGGTCTGAAGCTTCCCGCTGCAGCTGGTGGAGACCCACTTTTGGCGGCCATATTGCATTTAAATGAATTCAAAGAGTTTTACCTGATTGAAGATCCGATCAAGGACCTTTATATGAAGGAGACCGACGAGGGCGAGCTCAACGCGGTCATCTTCGGACAACAGATCGACAACATCCCACTTTATGCCGGAGGTATTGGATTTTACTTCTCGGAAGACGCTCTGGTTTATGTCAACTCCAGCTACATCCCCTATTTGGAGCCTCTTCCGGGTCCTGATTTGAACATCCGCCAGGTAACGGAGATAGTGGAGAAAGATCAAGGTACTTCGGTGGATGGCTTTGAGGTCCTCAAGTTTTCGCCCAGTTACT
>JBCCXG010000500.1:0-5080 GCA_039191945.1 Bacteroidota bacterium | reverse complement strand
CTCAAAATCCCCACTTGACGCGACTACTCATGTCAGCATTCGTGCTCGGTATTCCCGAGCATAAGGTACACGTGATTGCCCCAGATGTAGGGGGAGGTTTTGGTAGCAAGATCTTTCACTACATCGAGGAAGTGATGGTCGTCTGGGCTTCCCGTCAACTCCATCGACCCATCAAGTGGACGGCGGAGCGATCGGAGAGCTTCCTTACCGATGCGCACGGCAGGGATCATAAGACACATGTATCCATGGGCTTCGACGCGGAGGGTAAGATTGTAGCACTCAAGTCCAAGACCTATGCTAACCTTGGCTCTTATCTGAGCACATTTGCTCCAGCGGTTCCGACGTACTTGCATGGTACGCTGATGCAAGGATTGTATACGACGCCCAAGATCAATGTGGATGTCGATGGTGTCTTTACCCATACCACCGCAGTGGATGCCTATCGTGGCGCCGGACGTCCCGAAGCGACCTATCAATTGGAGCGCCTGATGGATCTGGCTGCACTCGAGATGGGGATGGATCCTACCGAGCTTAGGAAGAAGAACTTTATTCCTGCCTTCGATGGGGTCAACCAGGAGGGCTATGTCACCCGAGTGGCACTGCAATACGACAGTGGCAACTATGGGCCTGTCCTTGACCGAGCCTTAGAGATGGTAGGGTACGAGGAGTTTCGCAAGGAGCAAAAGTCGCTTTCCAATGGCAAGCTGCTGGGCATCGGCTTCTCCACCTACATTGAAGCTTGCGGTATCGCCCCTTCTGCCGTAGTGGGTGCACTCGGTGCACGGGCGGGACTCTTTGAGTCGTCGCAGGTCAGGGTACAACCTACAGGTAAGGTCAGCGTGTACACGGGCTCGCACAGCCATGGTCAAGGTCACGAGACCACCTTTGCCCAGGTCGTAGCGGACCGTTTAGGCATTGCTTTGGAAGACGTGGAGATCGTACACGGTGACTCCGAGGCGGTGGCTTTCGGAATGGGGACCTACGGTAGTCGGTCGCTGGCAGTGGGTGGTTCAGCCATCGTGAAGAGCCTGGACAAGGTGGTAGAGAAGGGTGCCAAGATTGCGGCCCACAAGCTAGAGTCTCGAGTCGAAGATCTGGAGTTTGGTGATGGTAAGTGGACGGTGAAAGGCACCGATAAATCCATCGCCTTTGGAGATGTGGCATTGACAGCTTACGTACCGCACGACTACCCAGCGGACTTAGAACCAGGGCTAGACTTCTCCAGCTTCTATGACCCTACCAATTTTACCTATCCATTTGGCTGTCACGTCGCCATCGTCGAGGTAGACAAGGAAACGGGGCAGGTAAGACTGAAGCGATTCATTGCAGTGGACGACGTAGGGAATATCATTAATCCTATGATTGTCGATGGACAGATCCATGGCGGACTGGCTCAGGGCATTGGGCAAGCACTTTTCGAGGGTACTTTCTACGATGAGTCTGGTACATTACTCAATGGCTCGTACATGGATTATGCTATGCCAAGAGCAGATGACCTGCCCAACTTCGAGGTAGACCGCCAGGTGACCCCTTGTCCTCACAACCCACTCGGTGTGAAAGGCGCTGGCGAAGCTGGTTGTATCGGTTCGACCCCTGCGGTAGTCAATGCAGTGATCGATGCCCTTTGGAGTGGCGGTCACAAAGTGAAGGACATTGACATGCCTCTGATCCCAGAACGTGTCTGGACCGCAATGCAAAATGGTGCCAATTAAAAACAGCGAAACATGATTCCAAGCAATTTCATATATAAGAAAGTCAATACCATTGATGAAGCGCTCTCTATTCTGAAGAGCAATGACGATGCAAAGCTGCTGGCGGGTGGGCATAGCCTCATACCCGCACTCAAATTGCGCCTATCCGGGTACGATACCCTGGTAGATGTTTCCAAGCTAGAGGAGCTGCGCAAGATTGAGGAGAAGGATGGCAGGATCGTAATAGGCGCTATGGTCACCCATGGTCAAATTGTGGATTCGGACCTTATCAAAGAGAAGCTGAGCTTTTTCTCTGAGGGCGCGGACCTCATTGGCGATGTCCAGGTGCGCAACATGGGTACACTAGGGGGAAGTATTGCGCATGCCGACCCTGCGGCAGACTGGCCGGCGATGTTATTGGCTGCAGATGCAACTGTTCACGTGCAGAGTGCTGACGGATCCAGGGAGGTAGCCGCGGAAGACTTCTTCCAGGGGCTGTTTCATACCGCCCTGGAGGATCACGAGATGATCACCGCGGTGAGCATGCCGATCGTGCCTGGCGCGAGATCGACCTACGTGAAATTCATGCAACCTGCTTCCCGATTTGCTATCGTGGGGTGCGCTGCTGTAGTGGCGGGTAATGGTACCGCACAAAATGTACGGATTGCATTTTCCGGTGTCAGTGCTACGCCATTCCGAGATAGTGCCGTAGAGGGTGCACTGGAAGGCAAGGCATTGGATGCTAGTGTGGTGAGCGAAGCCGCCGGACAGGCAGCAGAGGGTGTATCGGTGATGTCCGATCACTACGCTTCTGAGAGCTATCGCAAGCAAATGGCCAAAGTATTTTGCGGCAGGGCGCTGGCCAAACTGGTCTAGAAATCAATTACTGACGTAACCTCGGGCTGATTACAGTGTTCTCATCTGTGGTCAGCCTTTCTTTTGTTGAATGAAAAACCGAATCGCGGAAATCGCTACCAGCTTTCGGAAGTTTGGCTACATCCCGGATGATGCCATTTGCATGTCGATCCAGCTCGCGGAGTTGTTGCAGAAACCCATTTTGATCGAGGGGCCGGCGGGTGTAGGCAAGACCGCTATTGCCAAAGTCATGGCGGATATCCAAGACACCCAGTTGATCCGACTGCAGTGTTATGAGGGGCTAGACGCCAACCAGGCGATTTACGAATGGAACTACCAGGCTCAATTGCTGCAGATCAAACTCATGGAGTCGGAGCAAGTGTCGCTGAAGGACAAGGAAGAAGCCATATTTTCTAAAAAGTTTTTGATGGAGCGCCCACTGCTGCAGGCCATCAAATCTTCGAAACCCGTGGTGCTGTTGATCGATGAAGTAGATCGAGCGGATGAGGAGTTTGAAAGCTTTTTGCTGGAGCTGCTTTCCGAGTGGCAAATCACGATTCCAGAGATCGGGACGATCCCAAGCGAGTCCATTCCCAGAGTCATCCTGACAGGTAACCGTACCCGAGAGCTCTCTGAGGCCTTGAGGCGTAGATGCCTCTACCTGTTCATTGATTACCCACCTTTCGAAAAGGAGGTAGAGATCGTGCAAAATAAAGTGCCCAACGTCGATCAGCGACTGGCCCGAGAGATTTGCGCCTTCATGGAGGAGCTTCGCAAGATGCAGTTGGAAAAGGTACCCGGCGTAGCAGAGACCCTGGATTGGGCTACCTCCCTCGCAGAGATGCACTTTGACCATCTGGACAAAGAGATCGTCTCCGCTACCTTGGGAGTGGTACTGAAAGACTGGGACGACATGCGCACCACCCAGGATTCGCTTTCGGAATTGCTGGAGCGGGTCAATGTGAAATTGAAGGTCCAGTAACGTGGAGCGGCAGACTTCATTGAGTCAGCACGTTGTTCAGTTTGCGCGGTTTCTCCGTACCAAAAACTTCAGCGTGGGTCCCGATGAGGTGGCTGACGCCCTACTGGGATTGGAAGCTATCGATTGGTCAGATAGTGATCAGTTCAAATGGGTCTTACGTGGGTGCTTTTGCAAAGATTTTGATCAAATCCTCGCTTTTGATAAACTGTATGCTACCTATTGGCGAGAGCTGGCGAGAGCGGTAGACAGCAAGTACAAAGACGTAGAGGAAGAGAAGCCCCGACCTACCACGCCTGCACCTCCCAGTATCGAAGTCATCAAGAATTGGCTGCATGGCAACCGTCTTCAGGAGGACGAGCTCGATCTGCGCAAGGCGAGCGCAGATACAGTGTCTTCGACCGCTGATTTGTCATTGCTCGCCAATGATCAACAAAAAGGCTGGCAGGATGTGGTGCGGCTGATGCGGCGACACGTGGCCAAAAAGAAGGCGCGACGAATGGTCCAATCTCGAAAGACGGCCCAAGTGGACTTTCGAAAAATCCTGAAGAAAAGCATGGCCAAAGGGGGTGAGATCAGCCACTTTGAGTTCAAGCGGAGAAAGGAAGCGAAAACGCACATTGTCCTCATTTGCGATGTCAGCAAGTCCATGGAGATGTACAGCCGCTTCGTCATACAGATGATGTACGCTTTGCAAAACAGCGCACTAAAGATCCACTGCTACGTGTTCAGCACCTCCCTCTTTTCGGTCACCAGAAGCCTGAAAAGGCAACGACTGGCTGATGCGCTGGAAAGTGTGTCTCGACAGGTAGATGAATGGTCCGGCGGCACGCAGATTGGCACCAGTCTCCAACAGTACCTCGAGCAGTACGGAAAGAAAACGTTGAAGCGCAATACCTTTTTGATGATTGTAAGCGATGGGTGGGATGGTGGCGATCAGCCGCTACTGAACCGGTCCATGATGCGGCTCAGGCAAAGGAGTGATCAGCTGATTTGGATCAATCCCCTGGCCAATAGCGAAAGCTACGACCCACAGGTCCTGGGCATGAAGACCGCCATTCCGCACATTGACTATCTGGTGCCTGCCTTGGACCCAGGGTCCCTTCACCGATACCTCCGTCAAATCTTATAGTTGAAACCATGCTTTACAATTCCAAAGTAGAAACGATGCCGCTCGAGCAGCTACGGTCGCTGCAGTCTCAGCGGTTGCTGACCTTAGTACGTAAGCTGTATGATCGAGTCCCTTTCTACAGGGAGCAGTTCCTAGGCATTGGGCTCGAACCCAAAGACATTCGTGGTATGGAGGACCTGTCGAAGTTACCCTTTACTCGAAAAACTGATCTTCGGGATCACTACCCTTACGGTCTATTTGCCGAGCCACAGGATCAAATTCGGCGCATCCATGCCTCCAGTGGCACAACAGGGAAGCCTACGGTCGTGGGCGATAAAACCCATTACCATGTAGTGTTTGATTAGGGAGTGGGCAGGTCATTGGTGGCAGCAGGTGCCAGGCCCGGCATTAAACAGCACAACCCCGACGGGTATGGGCTATTTT
>JBCCXG010000499.1:0-5090 GCA_039191945.1 Bacteroidota bacterium | reverse complement strand
GGCGCAGGATTTTGATGGAGACCTTGCCGAAGTGATGATTTACAATAGAGTACTCAACGATGCCCAGCGGATTCTGGTGGAAAACTACCTGGGGGCGAAATATGGTATTGCGGTCACCAATGAACGATACACCCACGACGCGACCTATGGCTTCGATGTGGCGGGTGTCGGACAGGAGGATGCGAGTAACTTCCACGCTGGGGCCTCGGCAGGCATCATCACGGTGAGTGATCCGCAGTCCCTCGAAAACGGCGATTATCTGCTTTATGGCCATGACAATGCGGGCTTTGCAGATTGGACCTCGGATACCAATGTTCCCAATGTATCCACCCAAAGGATTCCGCAAGAGTGGGTCTTTGAGGAAACTGGGGATATTGGGCAGTTTACGATTACGGTTGATATCGCTGGCTTGCCGGGGACGTCCGTGGGCTTTGACTCATACGCCTTGCTGTTGGATGATGACGGAGACTTTACCTCCGGTGCCACTTATGTGGCGCTCAGCAATACGACAGGTAGTTTGTATGAAGTCGTCAACGTCAGTATGACCGGGACAACCTACGTTACTGTCGCTTCTGTCGAGTACATCACCAATGGAAGTGGCAATTTTAATGCCGCGGGCAGCTGGTTTGCAGGTGTCTTACCCGGAAGTGGCCAGACAGCTGTCATCACCGACGGAGATGCCATGGTCCTCACGGCTGACATGACCTTAGGTAGTCTCGTCATAGGCACAGGGGCCTCCTTGGATCTGGATGGCTATACTTTGACGCTGGACGATGGTTGCATATCTGGCGCCGGTACCTTTGACGTATCGGATCCGGGTAGTACCATCAGCTATGCGGCTGCTTCAGACCAGTGTGTGACATCGGGGACTTATCACCATATACGATTAGAAGGTGGTGGGATCAAGTCGCTTGCTGGGGCCATCACGGTAGCGGGCGACTTGTTGATCGCCGACCCTGGAGTCACCTTAGATGTTACTACAAGCAATCACTCCATTGATCTGGCCGGCGACTGGACGAACAACGGTACATTTAGCGCCCAGAATGGCACGGTCCAATTTGTGGGAACCGGGGACCAGACGATCAATAGCAGCGCAATCGAATCTTTCTACGGGTTGGGAATCAACAATACGGGTGGCGACATTCTTTTGAATTCCTCTATCCGCGTGACCCATACCATCACCCTGACCAATGGCGATTTGGTATTGGGATCAAATGATTTGACCCTGACCTCCGCCACTACCGTGGTAGGCGGTGGAACAGGTTCCTACATCCAGGCAGATAATACAGGACTGGTGGAACAATCTATTGCAGCGCCCGGTGCATTTACCTTCCCGGTAGGTGACGATGATGAGTATTCTCCGTTCATGTTTACGCTGAACGCCGCTACTGTCTCCTCTGCAGCCGTCTTCCTCAACCTACGGGATCTCGTTCATCCGCAGGTCACGGATGTGGCTATTAGCAGGTATTGGACCCTGACACAATCAGGACTATCCGGAGCTATCGACTACGATGTGAGTTTTACCTACACCGATACGGACGTCCTACGCGCAGACGAAGGCGACTTTGAGGGTGCGAAGTTCTCCTCAGGAGCGACCACAGTCTCTGGGTCTACAGATGCTGCCACCAATACGGTGACTATGACGACCTTAGGCTCTTTCAGTGACTTCACTGCTACAGGAGCAGGGGCCTTACTGCCGATTGAACTGCTAGAGTTTAAAGCCCGTGTTGAAGATCAAACGGCAGTACTCAATTGGTCCACGGCTTCAGAACTAGACAACGATTACTTCACCATTGAGCGATCATATGATTGGGAAAATTTCGAGGCCATTGGAACATTGGAGGGTGCTGGAAATAGCGAGCAGATCTTACACTACCAATTTGTAGATCGGGATCCGTTGCCAGGTGTGAGCTACTACCGATTGAAGCAAACTGACTTCGATGGCGGCTTTACTTACAGCAACCTGGTCATGTTGGAATACGAGGTGAGCACGGTCTCTGAGACGCAGATTTCCGTGTATCCCAATCCCACGTCGGTGGCAGAAGGTCTTGAAGTTGTAATTGCCGGCTTGCCCCCGGGCGCCTTGATCGAGGTGAAAATGGTTGCAATGGATGGCCGGGAAGTCCACATGATCTCTGGACCTGCCAACGCTGCCGGAGTATTTGAAAAGAAAATGGCCCTTCCACCTAATGCTGTCAGAGGGACCTACATCATTTATGTCCTTTCAGACAATGAGCGGCACTTTGAGCGTGTAATTGTACGCTAAATTCCCTGTTCGGAATTGTTGATGAGGTGTATTGCGCAACAGGCTACGATCCCGGCAGTTTCTGTCCTCAACACGGAGGGCCCCAGGCCTACGCAATGTGCGCCTCTATCCTTGGCAAACTTGACTTCCTCCTCAGTAAAGTCGCCCTCAGGTCCGATAAACAAGCTTATGTCAGTAAGACGGGGCACAGCCGCAGTGATATGGGGTAATTGGTCATCGACATAGGCGATCACCTTTTTGTCATCACCCTCAAAACAATCTTCAAATTCACGTTGATCGTGCAGGGTCAGAAGGTATGCCCCTTTGGATTGTTTCAGCGCGCTGATTGCTTTTTTTCGTAGTCGATCAAGCCGAAGCTTACGGCGTTCTGCGTTTTGAGTTAATAAAAAGGTCACATGGTCTACCCCCAGTTCGGCGACTTTTTCCACCATCCATTCCATCCGCTCCATCTGCTTGGTGGGTCCGATGAATAGATGGGTCTGATAGGCTTTCTGTGGCGCATTTCTGACCTCTGTGATCTCGAAGTCGAGCATCTTCTTGGAGATGGCTTTGATTTTGGCCGTAGCTAGCATTCCCTTTCCATTGGTAAGGACAAGGTGATCCCCGACCTTGTGCCTTAGTACATGAACGCAGTGTTGAAATTCTTCATCACCGAGTACTGCATTATTTTCCAGGTCTTCTTTGTAGAAATGATGCATGGATTCTTAATTATTGAGAAGGACACCTTCTCAATCCTAAATTCACTTAATTTGATGGCAATCTCAATTTCAATACCGCCAATTCGAACTGAATTGGGCGTGTTGTGTTGCCTACCTTAGTGCACCGAAAGATAGGGGAAGGTGAGGTCGGCAACCCAGAAGAGAAAAAATCACGTGCGCTTTCATATGAAGTAGCTATTAATGGCAGATAAAAAAAGGACCAGAGAATCAAGAGCCGCGATTGAGCGATTGTACATCACGATGCGTCACCTGTTCATCAGGGGTAGTTACAAACCACTTGGTGTCTCTGGTAAGTCGCTCATAGACGCCTTACTAGTGCTCAACCCGGAGATATATGGTGCCATGTCGGATGGTGAGCGTGTGGAGCTTGATGGTCTACTCTACGTGATGGAACGGCTACCCGACGGGATTGAAGAGTGTAGGATGATAAAGCTGATTGCGAGGGAGGGCTTTGAGAATGCCGGTTACGAGCGCATTGTGCCGATCAAGCGACGACGCAACTGCTACCGGGTGGACAAGGATCGTATGTACATCGAGATGACCCGAGGTCGAAGTGATATTTACGATATCCTCACACACCTAACGTTTCTGTTCATCGAGGCCAATAAGATCAAAAACCATTGCATCAACCCGAAGGGGGATGTGCAAGAAGACTGGTACCGACTGGAAAAAGTCGTCGAGGCTGAGAGTGGAGGTGAGGATATGGACGAGCTTCGGGCTGCGGTGTACTTGAGCAATATCATCGGTCGCACCCTGGAAGAGACCAAAGTAGCCATTGAGAAATTCCAGAAGAGCAATGTGGGTAACAGCCTCTATCATATTGTCTATCATTTGGGACGTGTCGCTATCGCGGAGGAGAAGCACAATCATGACAAGCAAATCAGCTTCTCTCGGGAGCTTCGGGATATTGTCGGTCAGCATGCGTACGGAGAGAAATGGTCAGATCAGATCAAGAGCTACATTTACAGCCAGGGATGGATCGGGAGGCCAATACATGTCATTAGCGCCAATATGCATAGCGTGATGAATACGCTCTACGGCTTTGAGGCGCTGAAGGAAGAGAATCCTTTCGTTTCATTGAAAGACCTGGCTTTTGCCACCAGCCAGCCCGATAACGGAGATCTGCGAAATCAGATCTCTGAATTTGCCCTGGTCCATGGGATGCACGAAATCAAAGACACCTCCGGGACCAATTTGACGGTACAAATCATCGATGTGGGTCAGTTACAAGCAAAGTGGTTGCCCTCCGACCTGGGGATCAAGACGATTCCCAACAAACCGCCGGTCCTGATTGTAATGGATTACGCATTTGGGGAGCAGGCCTATGAATGCCTCGACGAACTCCTCAAACCTTATGAGCGAGATGACCAGCTATTTCCACTGAACGTGGAGTCGGTTTCGGTCATGGGGAAAGCGGGTATCCTGGAAGGTGAGAAAGGAGATATTATGATCCCGACCGCCCATGTGTTTGAGGGTACGGCGGACAACTACCCCATCAACAATCAACTGGCCGCGGCAGATTTTCAGGTGGATGACCTCAAAGTCTTCGAAGGAACAATGATCACAGTCTTGGGTACGTCCTTGCAAAACCATGACATCTTGACCCATTTCCTGACCTCCACGTGGAATGCAGTGGGTCTAGAGATGGAAGGAGCGCACTATCAGAAAGCGATTCAATCCGCAGCGAAAATTCGCCTTAGTATTCGCGAGGATGTGGACTTGTATTACGCCTACTACGCCTCGGATAACCCCTTGAAGTCCGGCAGTACGCTGGCGTCCGGTAGCTTGGGCGTAGAAGGTATATTGCCGACCTATTTGATCACGGAAAAGATCTTACAAAAGATTTTGCAGTAGGATTATTCGCAGTGGCGCTTTCGGTACTTGTCAGAAATACCACTTCCGGTACTAACCGCCGCATCGAAATCAGCGCAGGCTTGTTCTGTCCTGCCTAGTTTGAGGCGTGCCAGCCCGCGGTTGGTACCGGAAGTGGTATTTCCGACAAGTATCGAAAGCGCCACTGCGAATAAACCTACTGCAAAATCTTTTGCAAGATCTTTTCCGTGATCAAATAGGTCGGCAATATACCTTCTACGCCCAAGCTACCG
>JBCCXG010000498.1:0-5093 GCA_039191945.1 Bacteroidota bacterium | reverse complement strand
TTCAGGAAGGGGTCTGGGTAGTTGAGATCCGGCTCGTAGACTTCCCCTTCCTCCGGAGCAATGACCAAACTGGGCGGCCGCTGATTGACGACCAACTGCTCATCCCCACTGAAGTCGACGATCCGGTAAATTACGATACCCCAAATGGCCAGAACTGCAGGCACGAGAAAGTACAGGTTGCGCTTGCCCTTCATGACTTAGAGAAAAGTGGCAACAGGCCCGATTACATACAAAACTACCGTCATTGCACAGTCAGGGTGCGGGTCACAAAATCTGTCTCAAAAGCGCTGTTCGCCGCTTTGACGCCCCACTCATAAGACCCTCTATCCAGGACAATCTCCAGGCGTGTGTCGGTCAGCACAGAGTCCAGCACCGTGATGGTGGCATTGGCAAAACTCGGGGATAACATGCGCAACTGATACTGCTCGGCTGCCACTTGCGCATCCCACAGTAGCGTGACCCGGCCACTATCCAGCACCGCACCATTCGCAGGACTTACCAATACGGGAAGCTCCAAGGGGTCCCGAATACCGGAAGCAATCGTCAACGAGCGGGTCGTGAACGCAGACTGAAAGGCATCATTTTCTGACCGGACACCCCACTCATAAGACCCGTCAGACAAAGACACCTGATAGCCGGTCGATGAGACGGCGGAGTCCAACACTATTAGATCTGGCGTCGTTAGGTTGGGCGTACCGATACGCAGGCGGTAGCGTGATGCGCCAATGACTTCCTCCCATACAAAATTGACGTTACCCGAATCCGTCGATATGCCGTCACCCGGCGCCACCAGCACCGGAGGATCTACCGGCAGATTGTTCACGTCGCCAAATCGTACGCGAAAACTGTTGGTAAAGAACGCAGTCGAATATACACTGTTAAGTGCTCGCACACCCCAACTGTACCGCCCGGAATCCAGCGCCAGCGTGAAGTTGGTCCTGGTCAGAAATGTATCCGCGTACACCCTTCCGGGTAGGTCAAAATCAGGGCTGACCACCGTCAGTTGATAGTCACTGGCATCAGCTACGGCATCCCAGACGAAGGTGACCGCACCCGAATCCAACTCGGTACCTTCCGCAGGAGCGAAAAGAAACACCTCTCGATTGGAGATGTCCGTCTCCACGATGTCAGCGCACTGCTGTAGGGCTGTCATGGCTAGTAAGCAGGCGATCACGCCCAGGGGAAATACGAGTCCTCGCCGCTTCATTCTTCTTCAAAGTAAAGTTCCATAAACAATTGCTCGCGACGTGTCCTTCGATTGGTGACCTGTTGAAACTTCACGGATGCAATACCACCTCCCAGTCGACGCTGCTCGACGTCATAGAGCAGGCGCACCAGATCCGAAAAGACACCCTCAAACTTATACAGGCTGAAGCGCTCTCGGGTCGAGCGTTTCTGGACTTCGGCATATTCGGCCAGTGACGCAGAGCTCCGACCGGTCAGTTGGGTCAATTGTCTCAACAGCAACTGATCTCCGCCGGCAAGGTCAAAGGTCTGCCGCACGGAATCGATGTATTCCTTTTGCTGGCGGAGGACCGACAGCCGCGCCATGCGCTGGTCAGCGTTGGATTGACGTTGGATCAAAGTTGTGTTTTGCTTACGAAGGGACAACGTACGAGCGACGGACAGGAAATAGCCAAGCACCAGAATCACACCCACTGCGGCGAGAAATGCCACATTCTTCCGTTTGAACGACCAGCTATCAAACATACTGCTTCAGTTTAATCTCCAGAGTAAATACTCCATTCTGAGTCACCGGATCGATCCGGTACCGGTTTTCGCCCACGTCATCTACCCACGACTTCTGCCGGAGTAACTCGATCCAAGCCGTGTAGGCGATGGCATTTTGTGTATTGCCTGTCAGTAGCAACTTGAGCTCCCCGTCCTGCTCTCCGGTCACGTTGAGGTACAGGGGACGCACCTCTAGCGACAACAGACGAACCGAATTGGGCAAGGAAGCACCTATCTCATCCGTGATTCGTGTGACGTAGGCACTTCTGGGTTGCGTAATGAGGTCACTGTATTGTCCCACGTAGGCTTCGTAGTCACTGAGCCTACGCTCAACAGATTGCAGACTCGCGCTGCGATCCTGGAGCTCTTCATTCTCGTCCGAGAGTTGAAAAAAAAAGACAATGTTCACGAAAAAGAGTAGAAACACCGCTGCAATAACGTACTTGGCGAATCGCAAGAAAAATACTTTATGCAGCAGCTCGTCCTCCTGAAAGGCCCGGTCCTGGTCTCCTGGAATCGCGAGCCGCGATAGGTAACTGACACCTGCCGCATAGCCCCACAAGTCAGTCTGGTCTACATTGGCTCTGGTGAGCGCCTCAGGCAAGCGCTCCGCCGCAGCGGTCCGCTCCACGGCGACTACATCGCTCCCAGTCTTGGTTATGCGGTAGTGGTCAAGGTGCACTCGGTCCTCAGGCAAGCCCTTGGATAGGATGAGCAGCGGCAGTGGCGCCAGATAGATCTCCGTGATCAGCAGGTCTTTTGGCAGTAGCTGCAAGATTTCCTGCAAGGCCGTCTGTCGCATGATGGATACGAAAACCGCCTGGGACTCCACACGGTGCTGTACGTAGAAGTCTGAGGCCTGCGCCTGGGGAACGACCGCCTTGAGCAGGTTTTCCCGATCTGATGCGTCGCCTTCGACCTTGCGTGAAATGATCTCCTCGGAGTCAATCACAAGAATCAGCGGTAGCAGACCGATCTCAGCCAACCAATCAGCAAGCGCCTGGGCATCGTACGTGGACCTCTCTTGGGTCCATTGCAGATTGCCTTCGGCGTCTTGCACGACGAGCCCCGCCACCCAGTACCACCCAGTGGACTGCTGCTGTCGGCAACTCAGCACGGCTACTTTTGTACCTACTAGTCGGTTCGTTATGATCTCACGCCAGTTCATCAATAGACGATTGTGGGCTTAATAAAAATAATGAGCCGATTGCTTTGCTCAATCTCCGTCCGTGAGCTAAAAAACCACTTCAAGATGGGGATCCTGGACAGCACCGGGACCCCTGTCCCACTTTCCACATCCCGTGCTTCCTCCAATCCACCGAGCACAATCATCTCCTCATTGCGGATTCTGATCTTACTCAAAAACTTTCTTGTCGCATTGCCTGGCGGCGCGCCCTCTACCGTCGGATCGATGAAGTCTGAAAACTCCGCTTCGATGCCCAGCGTGATGTCTTCGTTGGCCGAAACGAAAGGCGTGATCTTGATGTCCAGGTTAGCCTCCACTTTTTCGTAGCGTGGCGTGGTGGTAATGATCGGATTCACCCCTCCCGTGATGTTTTGTGTCTCGATCAAAAAGTATTCGCTCTGGCCGATGGTCAGGGTGGCCTCGTTTCCATTGACGGTTGAGAGCTTAGGTGTCGACCGAATGTTGAGGTCGTTGGTATTCTCCAGCGCTTGGATGCGCGCATAAAACTGCGGGGTAACCCGGCCCAGATTGACTGCACTACCACCGAGCCTATCCAGGTTTCGATTGATCGAGCGGCTGCTCAGCGTGAGGTCTACACCGCCCAATACCTGCCCGGAGGTGGGGGGAGGCACCGTATCCGTCAAGAAGGCCTCGATGCCAGTGTTGAGTATAGAGCCCTGATTGACCTCAGTCACAATCACCTCGATCAATACATTGAGCACGGGCTCATCAATCTGCTCCAGAAACTCCACCAAAGACAGTGCATCTCGTTCTCCTCCCACGATCAAGATGGCATTGAGATCGTTGATCACCGACAGCTGCAGTCCTGAGTAGATGTTGGGTACCAGATCAATTATCCCCTCTACGCTCCGTTCTTTGAAGCGGTAGACCGTCGCCTCGGCCAGCCCTGTTTTCTGATCAGTACCGATGAGATAAACGCCGTCCTTGTAGCCATAGGTCACATTGCCCGATTCCGTGGCGAAAGACAAGAACTTATCAAAAGTAATCCTGGAGAAGTAACCCTCGATGGCGCCCTGTGGCGGTTCCAAGACGATATAATTGACATAGAACTCCTTGGCTGCAGCGTTGATGACCGCAGCTACATCTGCCTGCTGCGCGTCAAGGGTGAGATAGGTTCCTTCCGCATCCGAGACCCGGCTGAGGTTGAAGTTGCCGGCCCCTCTCCTGCTTCCCCTACGCGCATTGGTCCTCCGTTGTCGCACAGCCGTAGGCTGCTCGCCGACCAGGGCCTCTTCATCCATCAATAATTCAGATTGCTTGAAGATCGTGACACCCTCCGGATCCCCCTCGACTTCCAGATTGTTGGTAGCGGCCAGCTTCTGCATAGCTTCGGCAAAGTTGAGATCTGAAACAAATCCCGTCACCAGCTGGTCGCGCACCTCAGGAGTCGCCAATACGTTTCTGCCCGTTTTGATTGTAATCTCCTTGACTACATTGGCCAGGGTATCACCACGCAGGTTAAAGGATATCGTAGATGACCGTGGGGCGTAATTGATCTCAATAGGTCGGGGCTCACGGTACTCGTAGGGCCTTATGGTCAGGATATTGTTGACAAAATCGATGGTGAGCGAGTACTCACGGCATAAGAAAAGCAACACATCCCGGACCGAGACACTGTTGAAGTTATTGGTGATATAGACGTTGGGAAGCCTTCTGATATTGATATTCAGCGCGTGCGTTTCTGCCATGGCCCGGAGCAATTCATGCATGGGGGCGTTGTTGAGCGTAAAGTCCACCTCCCCAAACAGGCCGGGTACTTCCCTACTGATCGTATCCAGTTTTGACTGCAACTCGAAAAATCGGTCATTCGACTGACTGATGGCGAGATGAACTACCACTAACGATATGCAAAGCAATCCTACTCTCATGTTTGCAGATAAGGCAGGATCTCCTCTTTGCTGGTTTCACCTTCATTATACAACGCAATGGCACTTTGCGACAGCGTGGTAATGGACCTTTCCACCTCGTCAGCAGCGGACTGATCGATGTTCTTGATCAATTCGCGAATGTCTTTATCGATGGGGATCATTTCGTAGATGGCCCTTCGACCTCGATAGCCCGTACCATGGCAGGCATCACATCCTACGGGAAGGTAATGCTTGGCAGCACCTGGCGCCTGAGTACCAATCAAAGACGTTTCACTCAAGTCTGGCGC
>JBCCXG010000497.1:0-5095 GCA_039191945.1 Bacteroidota bacterium | reverse complement strand
GCGAAATTCCATTCACTTCTTCGAGCATCATCAGCTGTGGGGTCATGACTGGCTATGGTTCTGTGGTGAACTCCGCGGAACTCCGGGCCGGAAGCAGTGCCGTGGTGCTCGGTACCGGCGGCGTCGGTCTTAATGTGATCCAAGGTTGTCGGATCGCTGGAGCATCCAAGATCATCGCGGTGGATATCAATCCCGATCGGTTGGAGATGGCGAAGCAGTTCGGAGCGACGCATCAGGTACTCGCGGATAAGAATGATATGGGACTGATGGCGGCGGCCGAAAAGGTGAAAGCCTTGACAGATGGGCGAGGAGCGGACTACGCCTTTGAATGTACGGCCATCCCTGCCTTAGGCGCGGCCCCTTTAGCGATGGTGCGCAATGCGGGCACCGCGGTACAAGTCAGTGGCATCGAGGAGGAGATCACGATCGATATGAATCTCTTTGAATGGGATAAGAAATACATCAATCCGCTTTATGGCGGTTGCCGGCCACAGATCGATTTTCCTAAATTGGTGAGTTTGTACGATAAAGGAGATTTGCTTCTTGACGAGATGATCACCCGAACCTACCCGATCGACCGTTTACAAGATGCATTTGATGATATGTTGGCGGGAAGAAATGCCAAGGGCGTAATTGTATTTGACTGATGGGGAAATCTAGGTTTAGAACCACCGAGCTGTCTAATCCCACCTTCGAGCGAGATGGTCTTCGTTTTATCACGGTCAAATCTGAAAACCTGAAGGGTCGGGGAGATATCTGCGTATTTGTGCCGGAAGGGGATCATGAAGAATTGCCTTTGGTCACGCTGTTGCATGGTGTCTATGGCAGCGCTTGGGCCTGGGCCTTCAAGGGAGCGGCACACTTGACCACTGCTCGATTGATCAAGGAAGGCAAGATCAAACCCATGGTGCTGGCCATGCCCTCGGATGGACTTTGGGGAGATGGGTCGGCTTACAACGCCCACGATGGACGCGACTTTGAAAAGTGGGTCGCTGAGGATGTGCCCGCGGCTATCCGTGAGAATATTGATGCAGTGACCGACCGCTCCCAACTTTTCCTCAGTGGTTTGTCGATGGGGGGCTTCGGAGCCCTACGAGTAGGTGCCAAGTATGGGGAGCAGTATGCGGGGATTTCTGCACATAGTGCCATTACTGAAATCAGTCAAATGGAGTTGTTCGTTGAAGAGCCTATTTCACACTATCGTCAAGCCGCCCGGTTTGATGAGGACGCCTTTACCGCGATCTTGAGGAACAGGTCGACGCTGCCACCGCTGCGCTTTGATTGCGGGGAAACCGATCTACTGATCGAGCATAATCGCCAACTACATGCGGAACTTGAAGCCGCTGGGATTGATCACATCTATCAGGAATTTCCAGGGGGGCATGAGTGGCCTTATTGGCAAGTGCACCTGGAGGATACACTGTTGTTTTTTGAAAGTATCCTGAAAAAGGAATAAAAGCCCTTGAATACCCTATGGTTCGGCATACATAGGTACACATACACTGAGAAATCCTTTAGGCTCAGATGTTTTATCTTTTCGCTGAGCCATGAACGCGTCTTCAGTTTTTCATTTGATCATCACCTTCGGTGCCCTCCAAGCCCTTTTCCTGGCGTCGATCCTGCTCCTTCAGAAGTCGGGGCTTACGAAGCGCCTTTTTGCCACCTTCCTGTTCATTGAGGGTTTCACCCTCGTCGAGCGCCTGTTGGCGGAGACGGGACTGATGGAGCACCTGCCCCACGTTTTGGGCCTCAGTTACCCGCTCAATTTCATCAAATCACCCATTCTCTACTTCACTGCACTCAGCTTGATTGACCGGAATTGGCGTTTGAGATCTAGGCATGCATTACATGCGATTCCGTTTTTTGGGATGGTCGCGCTCAATCTACCTTTTTATGCGCTGGCAGGTCCGGTAAAGGTGGAGCAAGTCCATGCTTTTATTCGCTATGTGCCCACTTATGCTGATTTCAACTTTTGGTTTTTCCTTTCATTCTTTGCCTACATCGGTGTATACCTGCTGATCAGCATTCAAAGGCTCCGAAAGTACCAGACATCCATCAAGAACAACCGACCGGCCAATTGGTACCTGTCGGTACTGATTCTTTATACAGCACTTTTAGGTTTGAGCCTCATTCACTTTCTACTGAGGCCTAGTGGCGTTGTAGAGTTCCCTTGGGTAAATGAAGCGAGCATGCTACTGATGACCTTCCTCATTCAATCCATTGCCTACGGGTTTTTGTCTCAGTCCGCAGTGTTCACAGAGCGAAAGATACCGTTTGCCACTGATTGGGATCAGCTGACAAAGGACACCGAGCTGATTCGCCATAAGCTAGAAGTGGAGCATGTGTTCACAGACGATAAGTTGACGCTGGACCGCTTTTCTGAGTTGACAGGCTTACCCAAGAAGTACTTATCAGACGTGATCAATCAAAAATTTGGTGTCTCCTTTAAACAGTTGGTGAACCGATATCGTGTGGAGCAGGTAAAGCGCCAAATGCCAGACAAAGAAGGTGCCACCCTTACTTCTCTTGGACTGCAGGCAGGATTCAACAACAAGGTGACCTTCTACAGGACCTTTAAGCAGCACACTGGGAAGTCTCCGTCGGAATATTTGGAAGGACTCAGATAAAAAAATTGCGGTAACAGATTGGTTTCGTAACCTCGCTGAGTGCTGGCAGCCCTATCATCGCCGAAAACACAGGAATGAAATTTCAAGGAACTATCGAAATCAACCGCCCGGTTGAGACAGTGACTCGCTTGTTTGCTGATCCAAAGTATTTGGGATCGTATCAAGAGGGTTTTGTCCGGAAGGAACTGGAGAGCGGAGTAGCCCGGGAAGATGGTGCCGTCTCGAAGATGTATTACCAACAGGGAAAGCATGAGATGGTATTGACTGAGACCATTGTCGCCAATCGACTTCCAGAGCGCTTTGAAGCCTTTTATCATCACAAACACATGGACAATACCTTGAAGTGTAGCTTTACTGCCTTGCCTGAAGGCGGGACGCGCTACCACACAGAGGTGGAGTATACACGGATCGATTGGGTGATGCCGAAACTCTTTGCTTTACTATTTCCCGGTATGTACAAAAAGCCAGCCAGGCGATGGTTGGAGAACTTCAAAACATTTGTTGAGTCTCATGAAGGATGATGAATGGAAGGAAAAGCTTCGGCTCTACGACCAGCTGGTAGCTACACATCCTTCACTGGAGCGTAAAGGAAAGACGATGCCTTACACTTCCGTGAACGGGCACATGTTTTCGATGCTAAACAAGGACGGTGAGATCGGTGTCAGGCTTTCTGATGAAGCAGGTGAACGGTTCATTAAGGATCATCAGACCACTCGATTTAAATCCCACGGGGCCTTTATGAGGGGTTATGTGGTGGTGCCGGAGGCGCTGTGCGAAGACATGGATAAGCTTGCTGCGCTCTTGCAGGAGGCCTATGAGTATGCTTTGTCGCTTGAACCTAAATGAACAATCAGCAGTGCGCTCTGCCACCATTTGATCGCTACTCGTCACCCGGCTGAGTAGAACTGTGGACCGACTGAAGTAGGTCGATGACCCGTTCAAGATCTTCTGGCAGAAAAAGGAGGGATTTGCCGTTATTTTGCGGGCCAATCACACAACTAGCTCAGATGAAACTCTCCATCCATTCAAAATACCTGGCAGGTCTCTGCCTCCTCACGGCTTGCAACTTATTAGAAGACGCGACGGATACCCTGGATATCGCTTCGGAGGTCGTTGGCGAATATGAAGTGATCTACCTGCAATCCGATGATGAGATATCCGCCGGATCTTTGCTTATCGAGCAGCTATCAGCTACTGAGGTCACCATTTCGTTAGATGATGCACTGGATAGACCTTCCTTCACGGCTGAGGTATTTTTGACCACTACGGACAACTACGGTTTCCAGATCGCAGACCAATCCAATGGCGGTTTTGAGATTGTGGGTCTTCCCTTTGCGAATAGCGACTTCAATGGCGCCTACATCGTTGAGGACTCTGCGCTCACGATGGGAGTCGTTTATGAGGGTCCATTGACCGATTCGATTACAGCCCTCGACGGGGCAACGGCGTAAGAGTAATTGGGAGATATTTTGGACCTGATCTTTCACGACTCCATCTTTGATCCGATGGAGGATGCGGTGGATGACGTGGCCTTCTTAGCGGATACCATTTTTACCACGGAGGATGACGTGTGGTCCTTTGGCTTCTACAGCGAAGACATTGGTGCCGTATACAGTGAGAATGCTGTCTCACGCGCTATCCACTTCACCACGGATGGTGGGCAAACTTGGGTTACTAAGACTGCTCCTGACAATAGTCGAGTGCGTGATATTGAGTTCTCCACAGCTACGGTTTTGTTCGCTGCAAGTGATAATGGCGTGTTTCGGTCGGAGGATCAAGGTGATAGCTGGGTGAGCCTGTCTTCATTTACGGGATCCGACGACGTCACATTGTTTGAGACCACTTCATTCATCATGGAAAGTCAATTCTCTATCGACGGACTTGATTGGGAGGAATACTCAATTGATGGGACGGGCATTGATAGCTGGCGCTCTGGCACGTTGGATGCTGCGACTTTTTTTAACGAAGACATCGCATTTGCCTTCTTTCGAGATATTGGTAATGGCAATATGTTCTTAGGACAGACCAATAACGGGGGTGCAGCATGGACCCTGAAATCACAGCCGCTCAACCGTAGTGTTCGAAGCATCAGCTTTGTTAATGAAGAAGTCGGTTTTGCAGTAGGCGATTTTGACGGCTTGGTGAGCACCAAAGATGGCGGGACCACTTGGCAAGTCGCTGATGAGGGCACAGATGCCTACTTTGTTCACGTCAATGATGACCTGGGATTTGTTCTTTTTCAGTTTGCAACTTTTTCCATTGATGGTGGAGAGACATGGGAACCCATTATGGATATGGAGAATGACGTGCCGATTAGCTGGTCTGTGGGCTCTGGTGCGTCAGGTCAGGGGATGGGTAATATCGTCTTTGTGACCGATGGCGCCAACGGTGGAAATGTAGTGAAGTTTGACCTCGAGCAATTTCAAGACAACTAACCTGTCGATAGTTTCGAAATAGGTTGCCGTGAG
>JBCCXG010000496.1:0-5099 GCA_039191945.1 Bacteroidota bacterium | reverse complement strand
GCGAAGCCTGCCGTTATTTTCATGCATGGAGGCCCCATCCGACAAATGCTCCTCGGATACCACTACAGTGGCTATTATGCCAATGCTTACGTCATGAACCAGTACCTGGCCTCCCAAGGTTATGTGGTGCTTTCTGTCAACTTTCGCAACGGCATCGGCTATGGGCAGGATTTTCGCTTGGATCCGGATCAAGGGCCCCGTGGCGCGGCGGAGTACAAAGACATTTTGGCCGCTGGCAAGTATCTGCAGGGGTTAGAAAGTGTAAATCCCGATAGGATTGGCTTGTGGGGTGGGTCGTACGGCGGTTACTTGACAGCTATGGGCTTGGCCAAAAACAGTGACCTTTTCAAGGCTGGCGTCGATTTGCACGGTGTGCACGATTGGGCTTGGCGTGCGCGTGACTTTTCACCCGGGGGTGCATGGGGGATCACGCCAGGGCTCATGGATCTCGCCTACCAGTCGTCACCGATTTCCGAGCTGCAGTTTTGGAGTTCCCCGGTATTGATTGTGCACGGCGATGATGACCGTAATGTGATGTTTGGCCAAAGCATCGACTTGAAGTACAAGCTGGATGAGATGGGCGTCCATAATGAAGTGCTCGTGTTCCCAGATGAAGTCCATGGCTTTCTGAGGTACAGCAGCTGGTTGCGAACCTATCAGGAGTCTGTGGATTTCTTTGATCGCTTTTTGAAAGACTAGTCACCAACGCAACTGCACAACTTAACGCCAGCTGGGCTATTACCTTATTTCGTCCGAGTTCGGATTCGTACGAGGCTTAGAAGCGATCTCTGTCATCATTGTGGCCGCTTCCGGGCCAAAGACAAGTGGTGATGGATCAGGTCCGCGATAGTTCTAATCTCGACAAACCCGTCATCTTTCAAATGTTGCGTATTGCTATGGGTATCAGTACAAATCACCTTTTCGATAAGCTGAGACGCTCGGAGCTTTGATATCGCATCGTTAATGAAAAGGCCATGCGTGGTGATGACATATATTTTGTCGGCGCCAGCCTCCCGATAAGTCCGAGCGGCATTGATGATGCTTCCGCCAGACCGAATCAGGTCATCGTAAATGATGACGGTTCGCCCGTGCACATCCGCGTTGATCGCGCTCACCTCTGTCTTGTCGCCGGACAACCGTCGCTTCAAAACAAACGCTGCGTTCACCTTTAGGTCGTTAGCCAGCGACTCCACCCATTTCGCCCTACCGGCGTCTGTGCTTGCGAGCACGAAATTGTCCCCGCCGTATTCCCGGGCCGCTTCGATGACGATGTCCTTGCAGTAGATGTGCATCGGCTGCAGGTTTTGCTCGAAGTAGTGAGGTATGCCCTCGGTATGCAGGTCAAACAAGTAGATCTTGTTGCCTTTGTGACTTTGAGGAATAGCCGAGAATAACCTGGCCCGGGTCTTTGCCGTCACGATTTCTCGTTTTTTCACCGCACGCTCCATCGTCGAATAACCGTAGTACGGAACCACTAGTGCCAGGGAGTTGGCGCCGTAGGACACAAGCGCCGAAGCAAGATCAAACAACTCCAAAGTGCAAGGGTCACTGACCGTCCCCCCGATTAGGACCACGTTACGATCATCGACGTCACTGATGATCCTTTGGTACCGTTCGCCATCCGAAAAGTGCGTTACCTCTAGTTCGCCACGCTCGTATTTACCAAGAGCTTCTACCTTATCTGCCAGGTACTGATAGCTACTGGTATGGAAGAGGAGTTTCTTCATGTGGCAATAATACTACTCGTCGGTGATTTGCGAGGTGCGGCTCATGACCTCATAGTCAGCTGCATCAAAAGCTACTAGTATCACTTGATCGATCGTACTGTCCGGCCGGACTCGCTCATCGATGGTTTGAACGGCTATCCTCGTTGCTCGCTCCATTGGGAAACCGTAAATGCCTGTACTAATCGCAGGGAAGGCTAGTGTCTCGATCCCTTGTTCCATCGCGATTTCCAATGAGCGTTGATAACAGGACTTTAGTAACTCATCTTCTCCGTGATCACCACCCTGCCAAACCGGACCGACCGTATGGGTCACATAATGAGCCGGCAGGTTGAAGCCAGGAGTGATCTTAGCGTCTCCCGTCTTGCACCCTCCCAATAGTCGGCAGGCGTGCACAAGTTCAGGGCCTGCAGCCCGGTGAATCGCACCATCTACACCCCCTCCCCCAAGTAGCGAAGAGTTGGCCGCGTTTACAATAGCATCGACTTGTAGCCGTGTGATGTCTCCTTGTTCGATAGTGACTTTCGGATTCATACCTCACGTACATTTTGAGGCTCTTTCAAGAAATCCAAGACGCTCAACCAATCTGTGGTGGCATCAAAGCCCGCCTTGTCCTCAAACAGCACGTTGAAATAGGGCTTCTTGTCATAGCAACCGTATCCACCATTGAGCACTTCAGGGTTTTCATTCACGTAGTCAAAGTGGATGCCGAATGACGCGAAATACTCGAGGTATTGTTCGATTTCATGAGGATGACTGCAGGTGTACAGGATCTTCACAATGTCCTGGCGTTGTTCGATTTCCAGGAGGGCTTCTTTTGCCAGTGGGTAAAACTCATGGGAGATAACTCCCGCGGTCCAATTGGGCTTTAGGATCGTTTCGTGAATATCAAACGCCCAATACATCTTCTCCCAGCCCCTGGTGGCTTTGACCGCCAGGGCTTTTTGGATGGCTTTGGTAATCATAGGTGCTAAAATTAAAGGGCTGCGTTGGACCGTACCTCTTCAAAGGTGTACTCTTTGACCATGTGCCCGTTTTCGAAGACGGTCTCCATGAGATCTGGCCGCTCGTCATCGGTTGCATTGACGGTCGATAAGGTGTTCCCGTTTTTCACAAGCTTCAATTGCCCGCCTTTCGAGGTTTTGAAGCTCTTTTGGAGGTTTCCCTGCGCGTCCATCTCGACGGGTCGCTTTTGAACGGTCACTGCTTTACCGTCAATCTCGGCGTAGCTGCATTTTAAGGCAAACTTCTGCGTATCACGATCCATTTTTTGCAGCAAGGCACCGCCCATACCCAGGGCAAGGTTTTCTGCACTGATTTTGGCGTTGTCTAAGGCAGCGTAGAGCTCTCGGATCGCCCGATAGTTGACTCCATCCCCCTGGATCAGCCTGACTTGTGGGGGAAGGACCCGATAGCCTTTTTCGTTGGTCGTGTAACCAAACTTCTCGAACATGATCTCAAATAAGCTAAGCAGCGTGCGCTCGGGATCGCCGCTATCGGGGCGGATGACAAGCGTTCCGTCGCGCTGTAAGATCTGTTCCCGCAGCGCCGTGCCCCAATACTCCTCGACAGCACGAAAGATGTTGTAGCTATCACTGACACACGCGACCAGACCACGGGGGTATTCATTGAGTACATGGCGAAATACCTCCAGCTCGCCTTCCTCGCCGAGTAAGGTGACTACGCTATGCTCCGTGGCGGGTATACTGACCCCGAAGACCTTATCTGTATTGTAGTACGCTCTAGCAAAGACACTACCGGCGATGGTGTCGCTACCCGAGAAGTTGACCAGGTGTGCACTCGCGCCCAACCCTGCGCTTTCAACGGAGCTCACCCCCCTGAACCCAAAGTCGTTCAAAACAAAATCGATGCCTCCGTAGGCTGCCGGTGAGGCGGTCTTCTCATAGTACTGCTTGACGACCTTTTTCACCTCACGGCTGATCGTGGCTACGGTGTTGGGATACCATACCTGCATCAAGAGCGTTTCGAGGAAATTTGTCAGCCAATAGCAATTGGGGTCTGTATTTTCGATGGTCATTAGGACATTTTCCGTGGGCACTGCCATTCCTTCAGGAACGGCCTTGATACGGACGGGCAAATGGCCTCCATACGTGTCGAGGATATATTGAAACTTGCTAGGATCAAATACATCGCTTCGGCCGAAGACGCCTTGCATAACTTCTTTCGCTTCTTCGAGGTCTTCTTGCGTGAAGGCTGGACCTTCGAGGTACTGCTTGAGGTAGTACTGTAGACCGTAAAAGACGGTCTCGTCAAATTGGCCACCACGGCTCTCGAGATAGGAATAGATTTTTGTTGTTCCGGGAGCATACAGTTTGTGGTGGCTGTATTTATACGCATCTGCGAGGAGGATGAGATTTTGTCGTGTCATGGTGAAACGATTTTAAGGGTGGAAAGATCTAGTTGTATTGACTGATAATGTGTTCAAATAAGGGTGCGTGTTCCTCGGACAATTGGCCTTTCGCACGGAGTGCAGGCAGCTCGGCTACACTTGTCCACTGGAGGGCTTCCAAGTCGTCTTTGGGTTCAGCTTTTCCAAACATCAGATCACAGCTGTATAAATGGGTGATGATTTTATCGACCTCTGAGCGGTACCGCCAGTCATCAATTCTGATGGACATTTCATACCGCATGGGAGAAACTTCGACGGGACCGGCTTCTTCGGTGAGCTCACGTTTCGCTGCGGATTCGTAGCTATTGTCTTCAGGATCCACAAATCCACCTGGAAACTGCCAGACCTGACTTTGTGGCTTTCTGCCGAGGAGAAGCTCTTTCCGTTCGCCGCGGAATAGTGCAATATCCACCGTGGGGTAGACCTTCTTGTATTGCAGCTGATAGGCATACAAGATACCCGCACGAAACTCTTTGGAGTCCAACACCTGCTCAGCGTAAGTGGCTCGGAGTTCAGTGGCACTGTGATCGCCATGTGCGGGCAACTCTACCGTCGGGAATCGGCCGCTGTAGTGTGCAATGAAGCTGTCCCTGCTGCCATAGAGAGTGAATACTTCCGTGGGAAACGTATCGGTCAGAAGGTCATCCAGATGACTTGACCATTGTGCATCACTTCGGCGGTCCTTGAGTGGTAGCACGACCAGCGTCGGGAATTGGTTCTTGATCATCTTCTCTCGGGTGTGGTAATCGTAAGGATTGCGGGAGCTGCCGGAGAGCGGAGAGATGCCCAAGACGACGATGACCTTCTGGTGTCTGGCACTGACTTCCTCGATGAGATGCATGTGACCCTCGTGGAGGAAGGGCGTTTGAAACCGGGCAATGATAACTGCTGTACTCATATCCTTGGTATTTGTGTAATACTAACGCAAATATTTCAATTAGTGTTACATGTACGCAAAATATTTT
>JBCCXG010000495.1:0-5104 GCA_039191945.1 Bacteroidota bacterium | reverse complement strand
CCTGTGGCGTCACCTTATGTTGTGATTCGTCTCCCAATACCCACATGACCAAACACTTCCATTCACACGGCCATCCAGTAGTAACCTCAGCGGAGCCTGGGGAGCACTGGGCTTGGTGCTATGAGGACAAGCAAATCAAGATGATGACGAAGTAGGGGCTCCTCGCTTCGCACACAAGAGAAGACGATTGACGTCACCTTAAATTCCTTTTAAGTTTTTTCGACATTTACGGAAGATACATTACTTTCGTACTTGTCGAAAAAATACTCACATATGAAAGGTACACAATTGGGTGAGCTAGAGGAGATCGTCTTGCTGGTCGTCGCGAACCTTTACGACAATGCCTATGGCCTATTGATCATGAATGAGATTGCGGACAAGTGCAACCGCTCCATCTCCATCAGTACCGTGCACAATGTCCTCCAAAGGCTGTCAGAAAAGGGCTTTCTCGATTCCAGATACAGCGATCCAACCCCGGAGCGGGGCGGCAAGAGGAAATTGATTTTTACCGTTACCAAATCTGGTCAGCTTGCCTTGGAACGATCCCGAAGCATGCGCAATGCCCTTTGGAACAGTATCCCAGAAGTGGCCTTTTCCCGATGAGTCCACATCCGCCACGGTACGTCAACCGCCTACTGGCCAAATGGTGCAAACCCGAGCTCTGGGAATCGATCGAAGGCGATCTCCATGAACTGTTCATGATCGAGGTTGACCGCAAGGGGTTAAAACGAGCTCGACGAAACTACTTCTGGAACGCACTGGCTTTTCTGCGCTATAGTCGCCTTAAGAAAGCATCAAACTCAAAAACTCGAAATAGCATGTCTTTACTCCATCATTATCTCAAGGTATCGGGCAGGGACCTGATACGCCACAAGACATTTTCAGCCATCAACCTCATCGGACTCGTGTCTGGCATGACCATCTTTTTGCTGATTCTTCAGTATGTCTTATTTGAGACGAGCTTCGATACCTCACACCGGGACGCAGATCGAATCTATCGGGTCATCAACGAGCGGTATCAAAATGGCTCCATGGTCCAAAGGGGCATGATCACTTACCCTACGATTGGCCGGCTGCTACAGGAAGACTTACCGGAAGTGGAGGCCCATACAAGGATGACTTTCAATGGCCGAAACTATCTGCGCCTCGATGGTGAGACGCATCTTATCAATCAACTGCTCCTTGTCGACCAGCACTTCTTGACCTTTTTCGATTTCCCGTTGCTTATGGGTGAGCCCTCATCATCCCTGGATGACCCTTTTGAGGTGGTACTCACAGAGTCTACAGCGCGACGACTGGCCAGCGATGGTGACCTGTCGACCCTTATCGGACAGGCGATCGATCTGTATAGCACTGCGCCGAGTAAGATTACCGGCATTGTCCAGGATCCACCACCCAATTCCCATTTACAGTTTGACTTATTGGTGTCATATAAATCCTTTATTGCGATGGCCGGTGACGCTGCTGATAACAGTATGAACTGGTCGGATTTTTATCATTACGTCAAGTTGAGAGAGGGCGTAAGCACAGAAGGGCTCCAAGATAAGCTGATGGATTTTGGGAAGCGACACTTTCAGGAGGGCCAAATCAGTGGGGCGGTCGAACAGTTTTCGCTCCAGCCGCTGCTAAAGGCCCACATGGACGATACGCTAGAGTATGAAATTGGTGAGGTGACGGATGGCCAACTCGTATGGCTGATGATGATCATTGGTCTTTTCATCTTGGTCATTGCCTGGATCAATTACATCAACCTCAGCACGAGTCGGGCCCTGCAACGGGCCAAAGAGGTGGGGATCCGGAAGTCCATCGGTAGCAACAACGGTCAAATCATTCGACAATTTATGGTGGAAACGGTCGTCATCAATGCCATTGCCCTGTCTGCTTCCATTGCTCTTGTCCTGATCTTACAGCCCTATTTTAACGCGGTGACTGGACTTCAGCTGGATTTGAGGGTGATCGTCACGACCCAGATTGGGAATCTCCCTGCCTGGTTGGTCCTTGCAGGCGGCATCGTGATTGCCGTGCTGTTGGTAGCTATTTATCCTGCACTGCTCACCAGTCGATTCAGTACGCAGGAGGTGCTCAAAGGCAACTATCAGGCCAAAGGGGAGATTGTGTGGCTGAGAAAAGCGCTGGTCGTGTTTCAATTTTCCATCACCGTGGTCTTGATTTCTGGCGTATTGGTGGTCAACAAGCAGATTAATTATATGGTCAACAAAGACCTTGGAATCGACATTGACCAGAATATGATTGTCCATGGTCCGTCCTCCCTCAATTTTGACAGTACTTTGGTCTCAAGTATCGATAGCTACAAGAACGATCTAGAATCGCTACACGGGGTTGAAAGGGTCGCCACCACCAGCCGAGTCGTCGGCCGCAAGATGGGAAGGGTTTTCCAGGCCCGATCTCTGGATAACCCGGAGCTGGACAATCTCACGAGTAACTTCATCAATGCAGATCACGAATACGTGGAGGTATTTGGCCTACAGCTGCTGGCCGGGAGGGACCTTGAAATAAGTGATCATAATACGGACGGTAGTCTGGTAAAGAACATACTCATCAATGAATCGGCCGTAAGGTTATTGGGATACACGGATCCTGCTGAGGCGGTCAACCGCAAGATCAACTTCTACGGGAAGGACTGGACCATCATCGGGGTGATCAACGACTTTCATCAGCTTTCTTTGCATGAGCCGATTGAACCCCTTTTCATCTTGCCCTTCTATGACAGTCAAGAGAATTTTGCTCTGAAATTGTCGGGCAACCCCGATCAGCTCCTACCTGAGATCCGCCGAATTTTTCTGGAGCACTATCCCGGTGAGTATTTCGACTATTATTTTCTCAAAGACCGATTCCAGGCCAGTTACCAGGCAGAGTTTCGGTTAGCGGAGATTTCCCGAGTCTTCACTTTCTTTTCCATATTGGTGGCCGCCTTGGGTCTTTATGGCCTGGTGATGATCACCCTGCTGCGCAAAACGAAAGAGATCGGCATCAGAAAAGTGTTGGGAGCGAATCTGAAACAACTATTGCTGTTGGTCAACAAAGATTTTCTGCTGCTCATCGGTATTGCGGCCCTAGTCGGTACACCTATTGCCTACCTCGGCCTGCGGGAGTGGGTTTCGGGGTTTGCTTACTCGACAAATATTGGAATCGGTAGCCTTGTGTTATCGACTGTCGCACTTTTTTTGATCTGCACGGCGACGGTGGGTCTGCACGTCGGCAAAGTGATTCGAAACAACCCGGTGGAGTCTTTGAGGAGCGAGTAGTTAGCAGCTTCTGCAGCGGGCCGCTGTCTATCTAATCCATTCGCAAGAATTCCAGTCGTCGAAATAGGGAATAGTCTCTATTTTACAGGGACTCTTCTCCACTTGGAACCATGCGAAAACTGCTCTTCTGCCTACTGATCTTGATTGCCCGTCATGGGGTCCTCGCCCAGACTGTCGACATGTCCATCTTCCATGGCATGAAACCACGAAACATCGGACCTGCCGGAATGAGCGGCCGAGTCACCGCCATTGATGTGGTGCTTGACGACATCGATGATATCTACATTGGGACTGCAGCCGGTGGGGTCTGGAAATCCGAGAACTCCGGCCACACCTGGACACCCATCTTTGAAAAGGAGCTGGCTGCCTCGATTGGCGATATCGCAATACATCAGGCCAATCCCAATATCATTTACGTGGGGACTGGGGAGGGTAACCCTCGCAACAGTCAGAACAGTGGCTGGGGCATGTTCAAGTCTATGGATGGGGGTAGAAGCTGGCAACACTTGGGGCTTGAGAAGACGCGCCAGATTCATCGAGTTATCGTGCATCCCGACAACCCTGACGTTGTAGTTGTTGGCGCAAGCGGTGCTACCTGGGGCGAGAGCACCGACCGAGGGATTTACAAGACGACCGATGGAGGCAAGACGTGGACAAAGGTCCTCTACGTGAATGATCGAACAGGAGTAAGCGACCTAGTCGTCGATCCATCCAACCCCAACAAAATGATCGCCGGCATGTGGGAGCATCGACGCTGGCCCTGGTTTTTTAAGTCAGGCGGAGAGGGGTCAGGGATGTACATATCCTACGACGGAGGCGATTCCTGGCGGGAAATCACCGAAGGCCTACCGGAAGGAGAGTTGGGGCGAATTGGCCTCAGCTTTGCACCGAGCAAGCCTCAGGTGGTCTATGCTTACGTCGAATCTGAGGTAAATGCGGTGTACCGATCCGAAGATGGCGGTGAAAGCTGGCGTCAGGTGTCCAAGGACAAGGACGCAAACATTGGAGGGCGTCCCTTTTACTACGCGGATATCTACGTCGACGCAAAAAACGAAAACCGCGTCTATAGCATTGCCTCGCTTGTGACAAGTTCAGAAGATGGCGGTAAGACCTGGAAGGTGTTTGCCCCGGGCGACAAAATTCACACGGACCATCACGCCTGGTGGTGGCACCCCGAGGACCCTGACTTCTTGATGATTGGCCATGACGGCGGGCTTAACATCACGCATGATCGAGGCAAGAACTGGTGGTTTGCGGATAACCTCCCCCTTGCTCAGTTTTACCATGTCCGGGTAGACAATGAAATTCCATACAATGTCTACGGAGGCTTGCAAGACAATGGCTCCTGGCGTGGACCCAGCCAAAGTTGGTTCAAGGGAGGGATTCGCAACCTCTATTGGCAACGGCTAAGTGTGGGAGACGGATTTGACATGATCCCCGACCCGCTGGACAACGAGTATGGCTACGCGATGGGGCAGGCGGGTAATCTGGTACGCTATCACTATCCCTCCGGCCAACTGAAGCGAATCAAACCTACTCACCCCTCGGACGAATACCTGCGGTTCAACTGGAATGCGGGTATTGCCATTGATCCTCACGATCAGAAGACCATCTATTACGGGAGTCAATACTTGCACAAGACCAGTGACTACGGCGCCAGTTGGGAGATCATTTCATCTGACCTGACGACCAATGATCCCGAGAAACAAAAATTTCTGGAATCCGGTGGGTTGAGCTACGATGTGACGGGGGCAGAGTTTCACACGACGATCATCAGCATTGCACCAAGTCCCTTGCAACAGGGTGTGATTTGGGTAGGAACGGACGATGGCCAATTG
>JBCCXG010000494.1:0-5110 GCA_039191945.1 Bacteroidota bacterium | reverse complement strand
GAATAGAGGACGTGTCTGGAGGATCGTGTATTCACCGCCGGCCTGATCAAATTGAAAATTGATAATGGAGAATTGAAAATGACAAACTCGAACCCAATCGCTTTGAGGGTTGGATTGTCAAGAAATTGTGAATGTTGAAAGATGAAGCGGTCTTTAGGATCGAAGTGAGATTCGAATAAGCTCTTCTGAATGGTCAATGAGATGGTCTACCCTGATTTGAACCAAGTCGCTTTCCTTCAATAATAGAAGCCAATATTTCGTTTCTCTGGCTTCTTTTGAGACAATAGACATCTTGGCCGCAAACTCCTTCTTACTTATACCCGCGGTGGCCTCCTCGACATTGGCACCAATGCTGGTTCCGGAACTAAGAAGCTGCTTCGAAAGGACCTATTCCTTCTTGTCCTGCAACTCTTTGTAAATCTTGATGATTTCAAGTGCGAACGCAAATGACTTATCAACAACGAGATTCTCTCTGGGAGCACTCATTCAAAATCCAACATCAGGCACTCATAATTCCAGAATAAACTTGCGGGTTATTCCGGCGCCTTTTCATCTGGCCACTCCTTTTTGAAGTCCTGCCAGAAACCAGCTACGGTTTCCTTCATGTCCTTGCGAAGCATCAGTATACCAAACAAGTTCGGCAAGGTCATCACGGCGATAGTTATTCCTGACAAAGTCCAAATGATGGTCGTATCGGTGAAGGCCGCCAAAAAGAACGCGACAACATAGACGACCCGATAGTAAACGACAGACTTGCTTCCCAACAAGTAGGTCATTGCCCGATCTCCGTAGTAGGACCAGGAGATGGCTGTGCTAAAGGCAAAGAGCAGCAAACCAATGGAGACAATGTACTGCCCCCACGCACCAAACCAGCCCCGTTGGAACGCAATGGCCGTCAGCGGTGCGCTATGCACTAGGGACTTACCTCGGAACAACACATCCAAATCATCCGGCACGCCTTGTGCGATCATCAGCGATCCGCTATAGAGGTTCTCGTCTTCATCGTAGACCAGTACATCTTCGGCCAGCGATCTGGCGTGAATCACCGAGACATCTTCGGGCAATCGGCCATTGCTGATGGTCAGTGCACCATCAACGACCGGCAGTAGCGCCTCTCCACTGATGTGTCCATAAAGCTGTTGCTTACCCTGGTCTGTAGCGTCGGTATACACACCCTGCACGATGGACATGTCCGTATACTGAAACTCGTTGTCATGTTTTTCATTCCAAACGCCTGAAGACAGTAGGACCAAACCCGTGACTGTACAGATCACGATCGTATCAATGAAAGGCTCCAATATTGCCACTAATCCTTCCGATACCGGCTCATCCGCTTTGGCCGAGGCGTGTGCGATCGGCGCGCTACCCTGACCTGCCTCGTTGGAAAACAGGCCGCGTCCCACTCCTTTGCTGAAGGCAAATGCGATGGAAGCTCCTAGAAACCCTCCGGAAGCAGCTGATCCGGTGAAAAGATCTGCGAAGATCGAAACAAAGGATGGCAAGATATTCCCAAGATTGGCGAGAATAACCGCAAAAGCCCCTATGAAGTAGACCACCGCCATGGAGGGCACGAGCTTCTCCGTCACCGCCGCAATTCGTTTGATCCCACCAATGATGACGAACCCAAGCAGCACCGCCAGTACCGCGCCTGAAACCACTTTGTTGATGCCAAAGGTGGCAAATAGCGAGTTGGCAATGCTATTGACTTGCGGCAAGCTCCCCGTACCGAAAGATGACAGCACGGTCGCTACGGCAAAGATCGCGGCAAGCCAGCCCATGTTGAGCTTGTTTTTCATATAGTACATTGGACCGCCTGCCATCGTACCGTCTTCTGCCTTTTCGCGATACTTGTGGGACAAGGTCACCTCTACGAACTTCGTACACATACCCACTGCGGCCGTCGCCAGCATCCAAAACAAGGCAGCAGGGCCCCCGATATGAACCGCCAGCGCTACGCCGGCAATATTGCCTGTTCCCACGGTCCCGGACAAAGCCGTAGCCAACGCTTGAAAGTGCGATGTATCCCCTTCGGCGCCCGCTTTGTCGTACTTACCCTTAACGACCCGGATAGCAAAACGAAAGTATCGGACTTGCGGAAACTTCAAGTAGATCGTGAAGAACAGTCCCGTCCCTAGCAAGGCATAGGGGAACCAGGGAGAACTGCCGATATAGCTGTCGATAAGAGAAAGGAAGTCGTTCAGTTGCTGCATGGGTAGTAGGCTTAGGTTTTTTGCAAAGCGACAAAAATAAAGATTATGGGCGGCCCACCAAGTTTTTGATCAATGAGCGGTTTTTCCTCCGTCCGCGACCCTACTTTTGACGTAAGCAATACTCATGAGCAAAAGATACTACACATCCTCCGGCGCCCCTTGGGAGGAGACGGTGGGCTATTCCCGAGCCGTCAAAGTGGGCAATGTGATAGAAGTATCGGGCACTGCACCCGTCAAAGACGGTAAGCCCTTCACCGGCTCACCCTATGAGCAAGCGAAGTGCTGCCTGGAGATCATCGCGGAACATCTGCAAAGGCTCGACAGCGGCATGGAAGACGTAGTGCGCACCAGGATGTTCGTCACCGACATCTCTCAATGGGAAGAGTTTGGACGTGCTCATGCGGAGTTTTTGGGCGACTATAGGCCCGCGACTTCTATGGTCGAGGTGTCGAAGTTGATCGACGAAGGCATCCTTATCGAAATCGAAGCAACCGCTGTGTTGGGGGGCAACATCATTTCCAACTATTTGACTTAGGAGAGCACATTTGACCTTCGTAGCAGGGGTCCGTCCGGTCCTCTCGTGCATCCTGTCTTTGCCGGATGGCACTACTGTAACCGTGCGCCATGGTCTAGCAGAAAGAGGATATAGGAGAGGATGACGAGCAGTACCGCGCAGCCGGTTATGTTTTTCTCTTCAGCAAGATTACCTGCTCTTTCAGCGACGCGAGTAGCTCGTAGGCGCTACGCAGTGCCGGATATTCTTCCGGTGGGATAGCAGTACCTCTAAGGCTGTGCAATAAAGAAACCTGTATGTACTCACCTTCGCTATGGTGCACGTTGAGATAAGTCTGGACATTTTTAGTTCTTACATAAGCAGGCTCAGGAATAGACTGGACCTCGTATTCGTCCCCAAGGTGTAGCTTGAAGGTATAGGTAAACCTCTTCTTGCAGTAAAAATCCACAGGATACAATCGCTCCTCAGACCGAAAAGGATTTTCATCCACCAGCAAGTCATCGAAGATCAGGGGTACAAGTATCAGATCATCGAAAAGCTCCTGCTGTAGGTAATAGTCGATCGTCATCTTTGTGGGTTCTTTTTCTCGGAGCCTCAGACTGTCTACTTCCCAATCTGTATCGAGCATGTCTTCGAGATGGTCTGGCGCCACTTTCGATATGGCATAGTCCGACAAGGTGTGATTCACTTCTGCTTTTATTGCATCCTCGACAATCGTGACCTGGGCATTGCTCAAAATGGACTCACTACCGTTGATGTTCATAGTGATCCACTCCACGCTGTCTCCCAATACTAGCCCCTCTCCCAAGAGAAACTCTTTATTGAGGTAGCCAAATGGCATATCGCTGACGGGATCAAGTAGATAAGTCTCGCCTTCTGCTTCGAGCTTCACGGCCGTACAAATCAGTTTCGTGCGGAAAGGATAGCCGTAGTTGATGCGACCATTGGAGTAGGGACTGAAGAGCACAGGTTTGCACATCAAGTCCTTCCTGTTTCATCAGATTGTACATAGCCAGACCCAAGGCAGAGGTGTTTCCCTCGCGATCCTTAGTAAATCGATTGATAGTCACATCAGGAAAGACACCAAACTTCTTGTTCCATTTGAATCGAGATTTGAACTGCTTGTAAAGTGCCTCCGCTTTGTCCAGATCTCCACCAGTCACCTGGGGTAAGTCGCCGAACTTGTCCTTCCTTCGGTAAAAGGACTTGAACCTGAAATCCTCTTTCAGGTCTTCGGTGACTTCTTCCCATGATTTGAGATATGTATCCTCCCGGTTGGGCGTAATGACGGCCTTAAGCTGAAACTCCAACTTGGAAATATAATCCTCTCTCGTCGTCATGAAGGACTCCTCCTGGAATGCGGGTACATCGCTCATTTCCCAAAAAGCCTCCAGATTTTGGTAGGTGTAATTGCCATACTGCAGTTTCGCTTTGTTCCACTCAGCCGCTAACGTATCTACTTCGAGGTAGCCGTTTAAGCCGAACACGTACTGATGAAAGGCCGGAATGACCATGTCGTAGCGACTCTTGACCACAGGAATGTCATGCTGAAAGTACCAGTCATCGAGATTGAAGATGAAAGGTGTCACCTTGACGTAATTGACATCGATGACGGAGTTGACACTTACCTGGGGCAGGGTAAAAGAGACCTCCTTCCATCGGTCGGAGGTTTTTTTTGTGAATATGGCCTCCTTACCCAGCGTCACTTGATCAATTAGGCCTTTCTCACGATTGATATTATAGGTAGTTGCCTTAATGTCATCGATGCGTTCCACATCAGCATCGCCCTGATATAGGTCCACCTCTAGGTTAGCGTAGTCTAGGCCGTCCTCGTTCAGCACGCGGAGTCGAAACTGATAGCTGGTCCTCGCAACCCAACCCCTACCCTGGGAGTGATATATTTTGGTCTCAGCACGATTGATCAAATAGACTGCCGACCCCTCACCATCATAGTCAGAGAAGTCGCGAAAGCTTATGGGTGGCAAGGCTCCTTGCCCATGGGCTGCGATGTTCCACAGGTAGATCGTTGCAAAAAGTACCTTAGTTATTTTGTAGTGCATGGCCTAAAGATAATGTTAGTAGCCGTACTTGTCCTTCCACCGGGCCCTGAGGAACTTCCTGAGTTCGTCCTCCCTTGGGTTTTGGCCCGGATCGTAAAACTTCTTGTTGGCGATCTCATCCGGCAAGAATTCCATCGTCGCAAAGTTACCCGGATGGTCATGGGCGTATTGATATCCCTTCCCGTACCCCGAGTCCTTCATTAGCTTCGTAGGAGAGTTGCGAAGGGCCATTGGCACCGGCAAATCTCCCGACTTCGTTACTTCCGCCTGGGCCTTTCCGATGGCCATGTAGCTGGCATTGCTTTTAGGGGAGCTCGCAAGGTACG
>JBCCXG010000493.1:0-5127 GCA_039191945.1 Bacteroidota bacterium | reverse complement strand
CTGAACCTCCTCGTGTAGAGTTCTGTCAGGTCAAAGTTAAATTGCCCCCACTTTACCAATTGGTATGCGAGTGCAGAATCCGAGGCTGCGATTACTGAAGCCTGACGGTTAAAACTGGTTTTGACCTTGGAGTTGAAGTTCTTCGTCATCATGAACTGGATTGAGCTCATTTGAAAGCCAAAATCCATCTTCGTACCCGGTGATATCAGGAAACTGGTCAAATCCGGATTGATTTCAGTCTGTGGCGACGCAAAATCGGAAAGCTGCAGTTCGTAGTCATCTGTCCAATCAATGGTTGACTGGCCGTATCCGGTGACTTGAAGCAAAATGAGCAATAGGGTAAGTGTTTTGTTCAAGGTAGAAGACTTTTAGCTATTTCAATGAAGCTCATGAGACGGGACCATCTATCTCGTAAGCCAGATAGCGTAAAATAGAGCAATTCTGGGTCTTCAAAATCAAATTTTAAGTGGTGTTGACTACAATCACCTGACCTGCCACCTCGGGTCACGCAGGGTCTCCGCACGGCATACTTCTTGCTTCTGGTGTAGTCTCTTCCTGAGCTAGGACGAGATTGCGTACAAACGCGCGCCAGCTAGATTTATTCCGGATGCTATAATACTGGTGCGAAAGCTCCTAGGAGCACAGTCTCACTTTATTGTAACGTATATCCAAGGAATATCAAGTAGCCCTTTCTTCAAATTGACATGAACAATAGCGCCTTCTTCTAGTCCTTCAAATTGTCTTTGGGTAACGCCCACTTCTGTCTCTTCAGGTAAATCGCCCCATGGGCCCAACGTCAATAGGTACGTGGTGCTTCTCTTGCCTGTACTGATCTCTTTTTCAATGACAATTGCTTCATACTTCTCGGGACTTGACGTGTCGAACGTGCAATTGATGCTAATCGAGGAAAAGAAGGTAAACAAACCGATGGTGAACCCAAGGAAGGGGTAAATAATGATTCCCTCCTTCTTGCTCTCTATCTCAAATTCTCCCTTAGAGCCTTTTAAGATCATGTAGAAAAGCACTGGGGTGACAAGTACGGCGTAGAGCCAGGCATTGTCGTACTCAAGTACATCATAGTCATACAAAACCCTGATCATGAGAGCCGTAGGTGGCATGGACAGGGTTCCAGACAATGAGGGATAGGGACTGTTGTCTACATTGATGATCTTGATCAACCCCTTGCTCCGCAAGACCAAGAATAATCCAATGACCGGCAAGGCAATGGCTACCTGGGTAGCCACTACATAGGGTCGAGGGTAAAACAAGAGCCAAATCACACCTGCCCATGAGGCGTAGTTCAAGTATTTTGTCAGTTGCTTTGTTAGGGAGATATTATCCGCTCGTTCTTCGGAGGTTCTGCCATAGGTTCGATTATCATAAAGCTTTTCTTCTTCCTGGATGGCTTCCTCCAGGTGAATGTCCGGAAACATGCTTGATAGCAGTCCATGCCACTCCCTTTTCTTCCCGTAGTACTGACTGATTTTTATGGCCTTTTTTGTTTCATCTTTAGGATGAACGTAGACGTAGTTCTGATCAGAGGTAATTCCCTTCACCTCATCGAAGCGCAACTCTTTGGATCCGACGATATTGATCTCTTGGATTCAGTTTTGCGACAAACATGTCGATGATGCCAAATACAAACATGCCGATCATTGCAAATGAAAGCGGCAACATGATCAATGCCACCACCCAATTAAAGGGGTCCGCAGTCAACGTCGTATAGGATAGCCAGGCAAACAGCCCACATAGCGGGGGCGCTACAACTAAAATGAAAATCTTCCATCCCAAAGCCGTTTGGTATTCTTTATGCATCTGTGAAACAGTTAAGCGTCAGTGACAAGAATTGAATAGCAGCTCGTTTGTTAGATAGCATTTTGTCATAATACCTCTCGCAGGTCATTGATCAGCGTCATTACAAACAAGACCATGAGCAAGAAGAAAAACATATGGCCCATGAAGTACCGAAACCGAGTCGAGGAACGGCCTTCCTTCCTTTTGAAGCTTTTCCAGCTGTAAAAAAGGCCGACAGGGACCAGGAAGAACATGATCATGATGGGTAGACCGACGAGTACATCCAGCATATCCGTGCCCTTCAGTATTGGCCTAAGTAAAACAGAGCTTAAAATTGAAAACAAGAATAGTCCTCCATAAATCTTATAGAGGGTCACCGATTTTCGTAAGTAGATGGGTTCGTTAGTCGTTTCGTTCATCTTTAATTGATCAATTAATCACTCACCTGAGCTTACCATGAGCTGAAAACCTCAAATTCTAGCGCTTGAGAAGGGCTTCCTGACTGCTTATCAAAGCAATGTTTATCCGCTCTATTTCACTCAGGGCTAAATCTTCAGCGTCGACGTGTCGGGGCTCGTACCAGTTGAATTGAGAAAAATGTTCCTTTAGATCTTCGGACCTGAACTGGTAACCCTTGCGAGCAAAAATTTCATTTCTTAGCAGCCTCAATCCGGAAGCGTCGAACCGCAGCAGTACCGTTTCGTCGATAATTCGATTTGATAAAGTGAACTCATGCTCATAGAGGTATTCGTTGACTCCGTTTTCAATGGTCCTGAAAGATCCTTCAGACATAACCAGATGGTCGTAATAGTAAAGCGTTTCGTAGTCGACCTCATAGTAGTCAATAAAGGTATCCTTCCTGTGCACTCTCAACTCCTCATCAACCGGTTGCTCCAAATACCTGGTTATCTGGATTAAAGAGTCAGCCACTATATCAAAACCCGAAGATCGATCTGTTGGAATACCATAGTCCCTATCGCAATACTCGCTAACCAGTACGTAGTCCACCGGCTTACAATCTGAGTCATAGGACAAGATATACTCTGACCCACACACACCCATACTTGTCGTCGAGATGCTCAAATAAATGTGTGAATCTTTAAATCCAATACGCTTACTTATTGCTCGAGTAGCGATGATACTGATTTCCTACAAGGTTCAGCTTTTCCGGGAGGTATCTCTGAGCTTGCTGATCAGTAATCTTCCCATAGCTTTCTGTGGCCTTAATGAATGTGTGAAACATATCATCGCACTGCCCATTGACGGTGCCGGTCAAAGATGGGAGTAAAAGAGCCGTCATCAACACTCGAATCATCGCAACAAAACTACTGCCCGTTCTACTGTGCGACCAAAGGTTGGTCCCTCTACGTCCTATTTCACCACGGGCGCCATTTCCTCATAAAAATAAGCTGGAAACTCCCCCTGGGTTGCCCGGTCCTTGTGTCGATGATAAAACTTTCTTCCCCGGTCCTCATGGAAAGGGATGTCCGCACCCCCGGTCTCTTGCAGGATTTTGAACAGTTCGTTCTTCATACTGGCAATTCTCTCCGTATGCGCTGGGTCATTGATCAAGTTATGCTGTTCCTGAGGATCATTTTCCAAATCATAGAGCTCGTCCGTATCCCAAATGCCATGGTAGCGGATATACTTGTATCGCTCACCTCGAAGGGCATGGGTCGTCGGGGTCTGCGGATAGTTCCACTCCCAGAGGTACTCATAGAGAAACGACTTCCGCCATTCGAGGGGCTCCCCTTTGAGCAGCTTGAGGAAACTTTCGCCATGCATGTGCTCCGGCTTTTCGATTCCTGCAGCTTCCAGCAACGTGGGTGCGATATCAATGTTGGCCACGTTTTGAGTGACCACTTGACCTTGGGTGGCTTGCATGTTTTGCGGGAGCTTCATCAGTAGTGGTACCCGGATGGAGGTCTCGTAGGCCGCTCTTTTGTCCATCAACCCATGCTCCCCGAAAAAGAAGCCATTGTCCCCCATGTAAACAAACAGGGTGTTGTCCAGCTGGCCCGTTCGCTCGAGATGCTCCAGCATCCGACCCACCGCCTGGTCGATCGGTACGAGTGCCTCGCAGTAACGCTTGTAGTAGAACTCCAGATCAAAGTCATCCAGGTTGTACCCAAACTCGGCTCCGTGTCGGCTATTGCGCTGGTCCGTCACCCATCGGGGTTTACCCTGCCGATTTTCTGGCGTGTCGTGGTAGCTCTCGGGTGGACTCCAGGGCTCGCTTTGGTACATGCCCCGGTCTGCGTCTCGGGGCACGAAGTCGGAATGAACGCCTTTGTGAGAGACATACAGAAAAAAAGGTCTTTCTTTACCCTCCCTGTGGTCGATCCAGTCTAGAGACATGTCTGTGAGTTCATCCGTGATGTAATCCTTTTGAGGTACTTGCTGGCCATTGATATTGTACCCGTCATAATTGGTCTGGGGGACCACTCGACTGGTGCCGTGACCGTCTGGATAGTAAGTGCCCTGCCCACGAAACGCGGCCCAATGGTCAAAACCACGCTGTGGTTCATTTTCATCTCCCATGTGCCATTTACCAATGAATGCCGTTTCATAGCCTGATTCTTGCAGGTACTGAGGAAAGAAAATCAGCTCCGGATCCACCTCGTGATAGTTGTCAACCACCCGGTGCTGGTGTGCGTAGAGTCCCGTCAAAATGGAAGCTCGGCTCGGGGAGCATAGTGAGGTGGTGACAAACGCATTTTGCAGGTACACTCCGTCCCTAGCCAGTCGGTCCAAGCCCGGTGTTTCCAGAAAAGGATGCCCGAGAAACCCCAGGCAATCGTATCGGTGGTCATCCGTCAGGAAAAACACAATATTTGGCCGGTTGGGATTAATGGGCTCATTAGCACCTCGGTCTTCCACTTGGGTGCAGGATAGTGCGCAAGTCAATAGCAAAGCCAGACTGCCGCGACTGATGGAATGAATGCTACTCGTCATAGGTGAAAAAGGCTAGCGTTTTTCAAGTCCCCCGGTACTCACTGATCTCAAATAAGTGACCGTCAGGATCCCTAAAAAAGCATCGGGTTTCTGCTCCGCGAGTGTAAGGAGGTGTAATGAACTCAGCTCCCCTGCCCTTCAGTACCTGATAGGAAGCCTGACAGTCTTTTACCCGAATGGTGAAGGCATGGCTCACCTTATCCTTTTGCGTGGGAACTACAAAATGAGTTTCGGGTTTGTCTTCGGTCGGGCCGCTCGAAGTAACAAGCAAGAGCCAGTTTCCCAAAAACTCCAAAACCAACGAATCACCACCGTATTCACGAAATACTTTGGACCCTAGCACATCTACGTAGAAGGCCTTAGCCGCACTCATGTTTG
>JBCCXG010000492.1:0-5140 GCA_039191945.1 Bacteroidota bacterium | reverse complement strand
CTGTCCGCTTCGAGCAGCTCAACCAATGCCGTCTATGAGTTCGATCCGGCCACATCTGAGGCTACTAAACTCTTCGATGTCACCGCCGGGGGACAGATCGTTGGATTCCATAAGATTGGGGATTGAGAAATTTGATGTTCGGGGCTGCCTCTCGTGGCCCCAAACTCCTGATCAGAGTAGTAGAGTAATCGTTGATCAATCCACTTGCCTACGAGCTTACTCACTTCGTAGCGTATTGGCAGGATTGACATAAGCCACTCGAATCGATTGGAATAATATCGCCAATAGGGCAACAAACATCACACACACTACGGGCAAAATGAAAATCCAGATTGTAATGTCTACTCTAAAAGCAAAGTTAGAAAGCCATTGATGGCCAGCGAAATAGACCAAAGGTAGTGAGACTAGTCCTGCAACAAGTATAAGTTGTAAAAGACTCCTGGGGATGAGCATCAGTACTTCGATAAGGTCTGCTCCCAGCACTTTGCGAATGCTGACTTCTTTTATCTTCTGCTGTGCCATATACGCCCCTAATCCAAACAATCCGAGGGAGGCAATGAAAATGGCCAGTATGGAAAAGAGCAGGCAGATCTTGCCAAACCTGACGTCCGCCTCATACTGCCGCATTACCTGGTCCTCTAGAAAGAAGAAGTTGAACGGGTCATTTGGAAATGTCTTCGCATATGCTTTTTCCATATCACGAAGCGTTTTGCCCCAATCTTCCCTGTTGATGTTCACCGTCATGTACATCGCATAATGGTGCTTTGGATAGTACAACAGCGTGGGTTCAAAGGCTTGCCGTAGGGACTGTTGGTGGTGATCCTCCACCACTCCGATGATTCTGGAGTCTCTTTCCCTTGGGCCATTGGTAAAAGCGATGCGCGCGCCTACCGCATCCTCAGGTGCTAAGAAACCCAGTATTTCGGATAGCGTTCGGTTGATGATCACTGGATGGATCGGCTCAGACTCCCCGAAGAAGGGGGTTGCTTCATCGCTCCGATAGTTCCTCCCCGCCAGTAGTTTCATCTCATAAGTTGGCAGAAACTCATGATCTACCGCTATCAGGTAGGTCTCAGGGTAGTTGTCGCGCGCTTCACCAGCCCTCCTCACCTTATTGTGAAAATCGAGTCGCTTGCCTGGGATATCATTGGTCAAAGTGATCCCGTTAACTCCGGACTGTCTTTCAAGCTCTGATTTGAAATGAATCATCTGAGCTTGTACCGAAGTGTCCGAGATGACCACGGGTGCATTGATCACCACATTGTGGTGCATGTTGTATCCAACTTCCTTGTTTTGCATGAAAGAAAATTGATGGTAGACAAGAAACGTCCCCGCCATCAATGCAATAGAAATGGTGAATTGTAAGACCACCAGACCTTTCCGCAAGATTGTCCCCCATTTGGACTGATGATATTTCCCCTTCAGGACCTGTACGGGTCGGAACTGTGACAATACCAAAGCAGGATAGGCCCCGGCGAGTAGACCACCGAGGACTAGAATGGATGCTAGCACCTGCCATATCCACCCTTCGCTCCACAGGTCCATTGACAAAACCTGAAGGCCGACTAGTTCGTTGAAAGGGTGAATTAGCGCGCAGAGAAGTGCCATGCTCAGCATTACGCCTAATAAATTGACCAATAGACTTTCTAGTAAGAACTGAACAATCAATGCACTTCTCTGCGCGCCTACAACTTTTTTAAGACCGACCTCCTTTGCTCGCTCCATTGATTTGGCCGTGGACAGGTTGATGAAGTTGATCATCGCAATGGCGATGACGAAAACCGCAATTATGAGCAAAAAATAGAGAGTTTCTTCACTGGAATTGGCTGATATCTCTTTACCCAGGCTAGACTTCAAATGAATATCCGACACCTTCTGGAGACCAAATTCAACATCGAGTTGGTGCTCTTCAATCACCTCCGACATGTATTTCTGAATCAACTGGGGAAACTGCCGCTCCAACTCCTCAGGGTTCGCCTGCGGATGCAGTCGTACATAGTTGTAAAACTCCGGATAAATCCAGATCGTATTCACCCAGTCCCCTAACGTTGCGAAGGAGATCAACATATCAAAGGTCAGATGCGTATTTTCTGGCAAATCCTTGAAAACACCGGTCACTCTAGCCGGATCCTTATTGTCTATTTTAAGAATTTTATCCAAGGGATCTTCCTTACCAAAAAATCGCTGAGCGGTGCTCTCAGAAATAACCACAGTAGCGGGCTCCGTCAGTGCGGTTTCTGGGTCCCCACGCGTGAGGTCAATATCAAACATCTGCAATAAGGAAGCCTCGGCAATGTATATTTTCAGGTCGTTGGCGTTGGTACGGATGACTTCTCCAGATGGACTATGGTAAGACAAGACAAAAGAGCCAAACAAAATCTTCTTGTCCACTACCCGAGCAAATGCCTCCACTTCGGGATACTCACGCACCATGGCTGCAGCCACTGCAGGATGATTGGCAGCAATGGTATTCGCACCACCGTCATTGGACAATGTGACTCGATACAAATCAGAAGCATTGGGATGTTGCAAGTCGTAGCTTGATTCAAAGCGCACATAACTAAGGATCAAAACGAAAGCGGTGATCCCTATCGTCAGCCCAGTGATATTGATGCCCGTGAACAGTTTGCGGCGCGCAAAGACCCTGAAGGCGATCTTGAGGTCGTAGCGAAACTTATCGGAGGTATTTCGCCTGTGACCTGCTCTGGGCTTAAGAAGACTGGGTCGCAGGAAACTCAACAACTCGAGCGTATACAGCAGCCTGGCGATCGGGGCCGGGTACCGACTCATCTTTTCCTCGAAGACTTCTTGGAGGTCCCCTTCTATTTCGTCTACGTAAGCAGGTACAAGAAGTCGCCTTAGCAGCGACAGGGGCCACCTGGGCTGTTGTGGTGCGCTGTTGTCATCCATATATCTCGCGTTTCAGGTCATCATTCTAAGTCCTCGAAAACTATTTTTGGTATTTTTCGCCACATGCTCTCGCGCAAATTTCTCTTTGTCTCAAGTGCTCGCTTACCATAACTTGTCAATGAAAAGAAGCGCCGTTTCTTCCCTCCTCGTTTCGTCGTAGCTTCTGAGAGTCTCGATTGCAGGAAGCCTTTGGATTCTAACCGATGGAGCGCCGCGTGCACCGCACCTAGGCTTGGTGTCCTGCTGCTATTAGCAGTAATTTCCCTTTGGATGGCGTATCCGTAGGCTTCGTCATACAAAGTGGCGGCGGCCAACATTACGATCTCTTCGAACTCCCCGAGGTAGTCTCCTTTCATATTTTATACAAATTAGTAATACTAACTTGTATACTATAGACGCAAGGAATCCGGAAGGGTTGCATCGGGCGGCAAAAACTTGGAAAACCGAGGAAATTGCAACCTCATCGAGTCCTCTTCGTATTTATACAAATATTAATTAAATCAATGTATAAGATCGGAAGCCTGGAAGAAATGGTCATGCTACTGGCCGCAGCGTTGCAAGATGACGCCTACGCTGTATCCATTGCCAATGAGTACACCGCCCGCACCAAAAATGAAATCTCCATTCCCGCGATCCATACCGTCTTGAAGAGATTGGAAGAGAAGGGACTATTGAAGTCCTATGAATCCGCACCCACGAAAGAACGCGGCGGGCGAAAGAAGAGAATCTACAAGATCTCCGCTGCGGGTTACAAAGTCATCCACGAGCTCAGGCACCAGCGCGAAGCCTTATGGTCCCTTGTCCCAAAGATGAACATGTAATGAAAACCCCTTACCCACCTCGTTTTCCCCTCCGGTTTTTGCGATGGTTTTGCAAAGAGGGACTTATTGATGAGATCGAAGGAGACTTGCTTGAGGCCTACCATCAGCGTTACCAGCACGGAAGGGCCAGGGCCAAATTCAAATTCTACCAAGAGGTGATGCTCTCATTCAACAAAAGAAACATAGGCATCATGGAAAGATACAAAGAGACAAAAATCGGATTAAGCGCTTCCATCCTTCGACAGTACAGCAAAGTCTTGCTGCGCACGATCCAACGATCAAAAGTGTACAGCACCATTTCGATGGCGAGCCTTGCCCTTGGGCTGACTTGTGCGGGCTTGATTTATGTCTACCTCAGCAAGGAGCTGACTTATGACCAGGTGTATGATAGAGCGGAGAACATCTACAGGATCAGTCATTTGAGCAATAACTCCGGGAGGAGTTACGGGTTTGCGCCGGTGGGCCTGGTTCCTTACCTCGTGCAATCCATGGACGCGGTAGAGGCCGGCACCCGCATCTTTAAGTACCGCCGTGCGATGCCTTTCACCGTGACAGCTACCGATCAGTCCTTCAATGAAGCCAACTTGGGCTGGGTGGACCCTGAGTTTTTCCAACTGTTCAATCTAGAGATCCTTCAAGGCACAGCCAGTGCACTCGATCGACCCAATGTGGTCATGTTGAGTGAAACAACTGCAATCAAGTACTTTGGGGATCAAAATCCCGTTGGACAGATCATTACCTTCAATGGTGAATATGAAGCCGCACTGGAAGTCGTTGGTGTGTATCGGGACTTCCCGACGAATACGAGCTTTCAATTAGACCTGGTCTCCAATATCGAAACATGCTACAAGACCATGTGGGCGGGCGGTTGGATGACGGAATGGAATAATATGTTCACCGCTGCCTACCTTTTGATCAAACCTGGCCAATCGGATGAAGTGCTCAAGGTGGCACAGGCCGCCGTCTCTGCCAACTACGCCCCGGATCGACCGCAACTATGGGAAACCTCCCTTCAAAAGCTAACCGATATACATCTGGCAACTCCTAAGGACATTGGGGAATGGAGCAGTCATAATGATGTGCAAACCGTGGTACTATTTGGTGCGATTGGGCTGATCATTTTGTGCTTGGGGTGCTTCAATTTCATCAACATGGTGACCGCACAAGCCGGTCAACGCGCGAAGGAAGTAGGGGTCCGCAAAGTCTTGGGCAGCAACAAAAAGCAAATTGCTGAGCAGACACTGTTCGAGACGATCGCTTTCGTCTTTATGGGTGGGATCATCTCATGGGGTTTGATGTACTTATTGTTGCCACGGCTGGGAAGCCTTACAGGTCATGTGTATTCTTTGATGGATCTTAGCAACAGCACCTTTCTGCTGGTTTTTTTCGCTTCCCTCTTTTTGGTCACG
>JBCCXG010000491.1:0-5144 GCA_039191945.1 Bacteroidota bacterium | reverse complement strand
CGGCCATCTACTTTTTGGGCCTCCGGACAGGCCGCAGCATGCGGCAGGTAATGATCATCGTCTCGTCCTCTATTGCCGGCATTGCGGGTGTACTGCTCATCATTGCCGGTGCCGGCTCATTCAAGCAAATCATGATCGCCACTGAGGTGAGTGAGCAGATTGGTGCAGTCATGTCAGGACTGGGTATTTCACCCTTGCTGATGGGCTGGCTGATCGCCGCCATGATTCGGATCAGTGTTGGTTCTGCGACGGTCGCGGCCTTGACCGCGGGTAGCATCATGGCCCCGGTACTGGGGAGTTCGTCGGTGTCCCCCGAGTTGCTGGTCCTGGCCACGGGCGCTGGAAGCATCACTTTTTCTCACATCAATGATGGTGGATTCTGGCTCTTCAAAGAGTACTTCAACGTCAGCGTAAAAGAAACACTCCTCTCCTGGACTGTGATGGAAACGACCGTTTCCGTTGTCGGACTGCTCGTTGTGTTTATCTTGGACATCTGGATTTAAAAAGACCAATCAATTGATGAAAATCAGTGAAAAACTCACGGAGCTGGGACATACCTTGCCGCCGGCTCCGCCTCCCGCGGGCGTATACAAACCGGTCATTGCTGTTGATCATATGTTGTATGTCTCGGGCCAAGGACCTGTCCAGTCGGACGGATCTTTGATCATTGGCCGGGTGGGAGATGACTTTGATGTGGACCAGGGCTACGCCGCCGCGAAGCAGGTGGCACTCACCATGTGGTCCACGATCTTGACCCACTTCGATGCGCCGGAGCGAATTGTCCGGCTGGTCAAGACCCTCGGTATGGTCAACTGTACCCCTGACTTTCCGGATCATCCCAAGGTCATCAACGGCTACTCCGACCTGATGCGAGAGGTGCTGGGTGACGATGCCGGTGTTGGGGCCCGCAGTGCCGTGGGCATGATGTTGCCGTCAGGCATTGCGGTAGAAATCGAAGCGATCTTTCAATTGAATTAATATGGCGCATTGGTACGAAACGCAGGATGCGGATCAGTTGATCTCGCCTTCTTTACTCTTTTACCCGGATAGGATCGATCACAACATCGACGAGATGATTCGCTTGGCCGGCACACCCGATCGGCTGCGCCCACATGTCAAAACCTACAAGTGCAAGGAAATAGTACAAAAGGAATTGGCCAAAGGCATTGGTCGTTTCAAATGCGCTACGGTGGTGGAGGCGGAGATGCTCGCGGAGTGTGGCGCGAAGGACGTGCTGATTGCTTACCCCCTGATAGGGCCAGCCCAAAAGGAGTTGGCTCGGCTCATGGAGGCCTTCCCGCAGACCACCTTTGCCGTGCTCATCGACCACCTGGATCAGTTCCGATCCTGGCAGGCCTCCGGCGTGCGCATATCCTTTTTTGTGGACATCGATGTAGGGATGCATCGCACGGGGGCATCCGCGGAGACAGGCAAGGTGCTCAGAGCGGCCATTTTAGAGGCAGGCTATGACTTTCGCGGTTGGCATGTGTACGATGGGCACATCCGGGAGGAAGATGTGGCACGCAGACAAGAGATTACGGAGCAGGGCATGGCCGCCGTGCATGAGTTGGTCACCGAGACCAACACGTCGGACAAAGAGATCATTTGCGGTGGCAGTGTTACCTTCCCCATTCATGCGGCACATCCGGAGCGCACGCTAGCGCCCGGGACCACGTTGCTTTGGGACCACGGCTATGGCAGTAGGTTTCCGGACATTCCCATGAAGTCCGCCGCGGTGTTGTTGGCCCGGGTGGTCAGCAAGCCGGGAGAGGGACGCATCTGCCTGGATATGGGACACAAAGCGGTAGCCTCCGAGATGAAAGCGCAACCGGTTTTCTTCCCGCAGGCCCCGGAAGCGACCATTGTGACCCACAGCGAGGAACACCTGGTGCTACAAGTCGACGATCCTGCGCAATGGAACGTTGGAGATGTGATGTATGGCATTCCCTATCACATCTGTCCGACGGTTGCCTTGCACCAGCAGGCGCAGGTCATTGTCGATGGGAAGCGACAGGGGGCCTGGGAGATTGTGGCTAGACGACGAAAATACGTCCTATGAGCACTGATCAGCCGCTGATCTTCGACGCCCATCTGGACCTTTCCATGAATGCCATGGAGTGGAACCGCGACTTGCGCGGCACAGTGGAGGAGATCCGGCGATCCGAGGAGGGGATGACGGACAAGCCCGACCGCGGAAGGGGCACGGTATCCTTTCCGAGCCTCCGAGCGGGAAATGTAGGCATCGTGGTGGGTACCCAAATCGCCCGATACGCGAAGGATAGCAACAAAATGCCCGGTGCGAGTTGGAGTTCTCAGGAGCAAGCCTGGGCACAGACGCAGGGACAGCTCAGCTGGTACAATGCCATGGAGCGGGACGGTCAGCTCGTCACCATCACCGACTCATCGGGTTTGGACCGGCATTTGGAGGCCTGGACACAAAATCCTGATAATACGCCGATTGGACTCATTCGAAGCCTGGAGGGGGCAGATTCCCTGGTTTCCATGGATCACTTGCAAGAGGCTTATGCGGGCGGTCTGCGGGCCATCGGTCCGGCGCATTACGGCCCGGGAGTCTATGCGCAGGGCACAGACGCCATCGGGGGGATCGGCAGCAAGGGCCGTGAGTTGCTCGACGAAATGCAGCGACTCAACATCGTTCTAGACGCCACACATCTCTGTGACGATAGCTTTTGGGAGGCGCTAGATTACTTTCACGGGCCGGTATGTGCTAGCCACAACAATTGTCGTGCACTCGTTCCTCATCATCGCCAGTTTTCCGATGACCAGCTCAGGGAGCTCATCCGCCGGGGAGCAGTGATCGGTGCGGTGATGGATACCTGGATGTTGACGACCGACTGGGTGCGCGGAGAGTCGACCCCCGAGAGCGCAAACATTTCCCTCCAGACGGTAGTCGATCATATCGATCATGTGTGCCAGTTGTCCGGCAATTCGCTCCATGCGGGTATAGGCTCGGACCTCGACGGGGCGTTTGGTACGGAGCAGAGCCCGAGGGACGTAGATACGATTGCAGACCTGCAAAAGATGCCCGTCCTGCTCCGTAAGCGAGGCTATGCCGAGGAAGATATTCTCAATATCTGTTCGCGCAACTGGATCAGGTTTTATCGTGAAGCCTGGGGTCACTGACCCTCAACAGCAAACCTAATTCAACACCCGCCAGTACTTTGGTCCTTGGAGCAGCCAAAGACCTTCCTTCGAGCCGAGAGTCTGCCGGCTCTCCCTCGTATCCTCACTGCGCGACCCACCCGCCAGCCGGTGGGATACAGATCACTCGATCCGGGCTAATCCGCCAGATCACTGCCTTCTTCCTAAGTCTTGCCAACCCTGGTTCCCATGCAGCCAGGGCCAATTCAGATCAGCTGTCCGAACCATTTTATTGGACTGCGACCCATTGATCACCTTGTCAGTTGGCATCCGCCAGATAGTCCTTCAGGGTGCGCAAGACTTTCTCCGAGAGCCTGTGATAGGCCCGATCCGTCATACCGACCACTTGATCCGTAAAGAGGATCCTTTCCTGCTCGAGGTGACTTGACGCCATCCCCATCGCGCCATCCTGGTCCAGGATGGCCCAGTGATTGTCTCGTTGCAACCAGCTGAGGAAGGCATCGATCTCGTAGGTGGGCCCCAACGAGGTATTGACCAGGATGCAATCTGGCCTCGTCAGCTCAAACTCGGATTTGCCCAGTAATTTCACTCCGCGAGGTAGGTGCGTCGTGACGATATCTGACTCAGAGAGGAGTTCATTGAGCGCTTGGTAAGTCACGTTTTCGGATTCTTGTGCTCTTTTCCTGGTCCGGCTGTAGTAGAGTACGCGCATCCCAAAGGCTGTGGCGACGGTCGCTATGCGACTTCCTAGCGCTCCAAACCCAATGATGCCCAGTGTCTTGCCTGATATTTCGGTGGCTTGGGGCTTCCATTGCGCATCGCCCAATCCGCCAACGAGCCGGATGATCTCGGAGAAGACGAACTCAACGACACCCTCATCACCATAGTCCTTAACTCCTTTGACCACGATTCCTTTGGCACGAGCGGCGGCTATGTCGACGTTGGCAGACGCCTCATCCAAGAGCGAGCAGCACATTCCGATGTATTGTAGATGAGGCGCCTGATCGATTACTTCGGCACTGACTTTGGTATTCCAGCTCACCAGCATGCAGTCCGCGTCTCCGATTCTGGAGAGGATATCGTCTGTGCTTGAGGGATATCCCTTGCATACCGTCACTTGGGCTGATAGCATCGTCAATTGTTCGATCGCTTCCGGTATGAGATTCGTTTCGTCTAGTAAGCAGATGTGTTGGAACTGAGTCATGGTTGAGCTTCTTCAGATGCGGCGGAGCCGCCTGCAAAATGCGCTAACTAAAATCGTAAACCAAGACCATCCCTACTCCAATCATCGATTGCAATGGGATTCATGATCCTAGTTCCAGGCTTGATCCGCGCCGCTAGCCGTGATCAGCCAAAAACCCTAAACTTATCAACTTCCTTCAACCTCTTAACTCGCCGAAGGCCCGCTAATCCTCATACTTGTCCGGCCAGGCCTTGGCAAACTCGGATCAACTCGCAAGGATGATCAACCCATCAACTTCTCCAACTTATCCATGTCCTTCAGCTTTGCGAACACTTGAAGCCATCGATCCACGGACCCACTCCGATCATCGGCACTTTGACGAGGTGAAGAAAATAGCCGGCTTTTCATTATCTTTACTTTACCCAACAACTAAAGCACATCGGGAAATCCCGATTTCAACCAATGAAGACGCTTACCTATCTGTTGTTTGCTTCCATCCTATTATTCGGACTAAAGCCCCTACAGGCGCAGGTTCAGACGCGTGTTAGCGCCGAGGGCGTAGAAGGCAGCGAGTTCCTCAATAAGGGACTGCGTTTGGCCAAGCAAGTCAAGGAGCACAAAAACCGTTTGCGTTCTGAAATTCGTCAACTGAAAGCGGAACGAGATGCATTGTCGCGAGAGATAAAACAGGTGACCTATGCGGATTCCGTAGGAGTCATGGAACAGCGCAAGACCGAGATCGAAGGGGAGATGGCTGCGATGAAAAAACTAAGTAAGCTGCCACAGAACCAATTACCTGATTCGACCTTCCTGTCCAAAGAGAACATGTTGGCGGTGG
>JBCCXG010000490.1:0-5175 GCA_039191945.1 Bacteroidota bacterium | reverse complement strand
CGTTGTATTGCACGGTCAACCACTCACAGTAGGCTTTGGCCCCTTCGTAGGGGATATCCAGGGCCGGATGCTTAAGGACTGAATGCTTGGAGTACTTCTGCTGATGCTGGAGATTCTCCGGAGAGTAGAAGAAGTTATTCAACAGGTCCGCAGTAAGGTCATCGTAGCGGCTCAGATCCTGCTTGGCCAGCTCGTAAACCTCGTCGTAGCCGTTCTTCCGGAGGTACTCTAGAAATTCCCAATACTCCTTCAGCGTGATCTCGGCATCGCTCGCGTAAATGTTGTCCTTTACCGGCTTCATCTTCTTTTCCCATTTCTTCAAATCCAGCTCAATGGTCTTGAAGTTGCGAGGATTGTCCGTCTTCTGGTTCAGTAGGAGTTGCACCCGCGTCTTGATCTGTGAATCGTTGGCCAGCTGTAGAATCATGGCTTTCACCTCAGCGGATCGCTCCAAATTTTCTACCTCGTCATAAAATTCCTTTAACAGCAGTAGGGGCACGATGTAATTTGAAGACAAGACTTTCCCGGTGGCAGTCTTAGGTTCACCATTGAAGTCAATGGTCAGATAGTCCATTAAGAACTTCTCTTCGATGTTTTCACGGAGTTGGGTATAGTGCTCAAAGTCCTCTGCCCCTTGCGTGGAGGCCAGTCCCACAACGTACAGTCGATTTTCAATCTGTTGGACCGTCTCTCGGGGAAGGGTTAGGGCATAATAGATACCCGGCACTTTGTCGTGCGTGAATAGTTCCAGCGGATCATTCAGTTGAGCTTGCACCGCCTTCACCTTCCCGTCAAAATAGGTTTTATTCTCTCGGATCAGCTGGAGATTGAGTATTGCCACATCCTCACGCACCTTCATGACGTCCTGTAGCACCCACAATGGGATCGAGGTGTGCAGCGCATCTGTGACCAGAATCCCATTTTCCTCCACCGACATCAGCAAGTTGTAGCTGTAATTAAGGGTACTCGGGTGGATCAGACCGCCATTGAACACTTCATAGGCCCGATCAGCGCGTGGACTACCCTGTACCTCGGCCAGGATCAACTGATCTTCCAGCGTCAGCGCGGCAGGATGATTGATGACAAGAGCTTCTTCCAGCGCGGCAATGCCCTCCAAAGTCCAACCTTCGATTCTGAATTTTGAATAGTAATCCAGAAATGACCCTGGGTTTATTGAGTGAAGTTGCTCGTGGATGCTTCCTAGCTCAGCACTTTTACCGGCATAGGCTAGGGCACGGAAGTACTGAAGCCATCCCGCAATATCTTCCCGATTATTACTAAGGTAGGATTGCCAGGACGTGGAGAGGCTGCTGTACCAGCTCTTGGCGCGCAACTCGGTGATCTTAGATGGAATGTCCTCTGGTCGATCGGCACCTTTGGTGGCAGTGGCCAGCAAAAGCAATAAGACGAAAATGAAGTGCTTCATGTTGTTGTCGTTGTGAATTTGACAAGCCTTACACGCCGGCCACGCAGGGGTTCAATTGCAAGTCGAAAAAATTCTCAAGCACCCTGCATCTGCAGCTGCTTCGGCAGTATGCCGTAGTGCTTCTTAAAGGCCTTGGAAAAATGGCTCATATTGCCGTACCCCAACATGACGCCGACATCTGCTATGCGCATATCGGTCTCAGAAATCAGCTGATAGGCTTCGTTTAGCCGTTTATCGTTGAAAAACTGGTACGGGGTTTTGCCGTAAACCTGCTTAAAGAGTTCGTTGGTTGCCATTGTATTTAGACCCACAAACTTGCTGAGCACCTCTAGCGAAGGAGGATTTCGGTAATCGCCAAAAAGCGTGCTTGCCTTCAGCATGCGCTGGTACGCCAGGTCATCGGTATCGGCAATCAGGTGGAAATGACCTCGTAACCGAGCCCAAAACTTTTGAAGGTTGAACAAGAATAGGAATTCCATGCAATTATGGAGCAGCCTCCGACCAAACTCATCGCCGAAGTCCATCGTGATACACTGCGTGAGTGCATTTCTTGAGAGCCTGTCCACCAGTTCATTCATGGCCAGGGGAGGATTGTCAGATAAGATGCGCCCTAGTTCTTCGTCCGTGTCTTTGAGAAAAGGCTTGAGTACCGAGGCATTGACATGAAAGGAAACACTGGTCAGACGGCTCCCGCTCTTGATGATGAACTCATCGTCTTTCTTTAAGTTGTGGAGCTCCATCGTCGAGAGGTTGCCCGTCACCGCTTGATAGTCCTCATCCCTATTCTCTATCTCCGCGGTCCCTATCATGAGGGTCAAAAACCACCGATCTGCCACATTGCCTCTCCGAAACATCCGGACGTCCTGGACGATCTCAAGATCCCAAATTCGAAACTCAAACTCATCCGCAAAGGTTCGTTGCGTGCACTTACCCCGGATCACCTCCGATTCCAAATGGTGCCACTGACCGTCAAAGGTCACCTGCATCCCCTGGTCATTCAGGCTAGCCAGCATATCAACAAAGTCCACATTGGTTTCGACGGTCATCGGATTTAAGGATTGGTCATTTATGCCCCCCAAAATCGTCATTTTTCTTCGGAGTGGCGACGTTTCAACGGATAGAAAACACACAGAAGTAACAAGCACAATCAGCACACCGTGCGAGTATTTTTCTAAGCCTGTGCTTAGGCGGTGAGAGATGAGAAGTAGGGACCTTTTGGGTCCCTATTTCCTTTTGCAACCCATCGATCGTCTGTTCCCACGTCCTCAATGACAAGTCCCGAATTTAAGAATGCGTCATTTTTTGAAATCAAAGCTGTCATTTTCTCCCAGCAAGAGGCCGTTTCCTCCCCTAGTAACCGAAAGGAGGTAATCATGAAAAAGAACGGAAATTGGCTCATCGCACTCGACCTGACGAAAGCAGATCATAGCATCATCCGGTATGTGAAGTTCCTGCATGATCAATTGGGAGGCGCCAACCTCACGTTTGTACACGTATCGCCGGAGCCAAGGAGAGCTCGTCTGGTGAGCAGCGATCAGCTGGATTACGATCACGTGGTCAACGAGGAGTTACGCCTGCTAGTGAGAGCAAGCCTCCGTGCTCATTTTGACCTGACCGAGGGACACATTCAAACCAAGGTGCGGACCGGAGAGCCACTGCGGGAGATCCTACAGCTCGCTACATTGCTCGATTCCGACACGATCTTCCTGGGTAAGAAGAAGGATTCCAAAGGTTCTGGGGTCATCTCAGAGCGACTGATCAGTGCCTTCGAATCCGATGTGCTACTGGTCCCAGAAGGCTTCGAGCCCCGGCTCGGACACGTGCTGCTGAGCACAGACTTTTCGGAGTACGCCACGGAAGCACTGGACCGAACTATGGAGCTGAAAGAAGGTGTTGACGAGCTCAAGGTAACGGCTTTCAATACCTTTCACGTCCCTCCAGGCCACAGCAAAACCGGAAAACAATACGAAGAGGTAGAGGCCATCATGCGAAGGCATACTGCGGCAGACATGTCCGCCTGGCTCGACGAGTATAATGTCAATGCCGACACCGTGCTCTCTCACGATCGACGCCTGTCGCCCATGCAGCAATTGCTTCACTACATCAGTGAGCATCCGGTAGATCTACTCATTCTCGGGTCCAAAGGCCATACTGAATTGTCAAGACTCATACTGGGCAGCAACGCCTGGCGGCTGATCCTGGGTCAGCAGGAAACGCCTCTACTCATTGTCAAAAAGGATGATGATCCGGTGGGGTTAAGCGAATTGGTCCAATACCTCTAATCACCAAGTAAAAGAAGGAATCATGATCAAGATGCTAAGCCTGACCGGGACGGACAACTACCAGCTGATTTATCGGGGGCAACTCGAAGCGCAGAACATCCGGCTACTTCGACAAACACTCGAGGAAATCAAGGATAGGGACGGCAATGTCCGACTTGTGACGCGGATGGACCATATCCCAACCTTCAAGGACGTGAAGTCCTTTTGGGAGCTGCTGAGAATGAAGCGATCCGCGCTGAAAGTCATTAAACAGTACGCGATACTCACGCCGAAGACCTGGATCAAACAGCTAGTGCCCCTGGCCAATTGGTTGACACCCGGCATATCCGTTCGGGCCTTCGAGCCAGAGGAGGCACCCAGAGCCATCGCCTGGCTCAATGAAGATACGCAATAAGTAGTTTGTGTGAGTGGTTAGGTTTTTATGCATAGGGGCCTCCTTTTGGAGGTCCTTATCTTTTTTGTGGAGGCGCACAGGCCCACGCCGCAGGCCAGCTCACTTGCCCTGAAGTGAGACCAGATCACCACCTCATACAAGCATTGGACACCATAACCATCTCTCCTTCAGGGCAGCCCCCTCGCGCCGGTGCTAGCCCTTCAGCCCCTCTACCCATCGCGCAATGCATGCCTCGTCTAGCACTTCGGCTTATTCCCATTTAGTTGAAAAGTTGAGGAGTTGATGGATGTTGAAGAGTTTAGGGTGACATGCTATGGTTGTTAAGTTGTTTAGTTTTTCGGTTTAGGAGGGTCGATGTTAGTTCTTCTGTACGTATGATCTTTATAGCGTCATTCCTGTGAGCTTGCGAAGTTCACACCTAGACAGGGATTGTCTCGCGAGACAGGAATCTCATGGCAGCACACGCTACAAAGGTCATTGCACCTGCTGTGTTCACCCCAACCGAGATTGGTGTCCTCATTGTGCTAACACCAAAAAGGGGCGATAAATAAATCACTGTCCTAGTCGTTCACAATGCCGATATTTGCATCAGAAATGAAAATACGAGACAAATACAAGAGTCTTCGAGACCCAAAAAAAGCAAAGCAGAAAGCAATAGCATCAACCTATTCGACTATGATGCTTGAGGGACAAGGTGTGTCCAAAAAAAGGATTGGGGAAATCTACGATGAAGTCCAGAAAGCTAGAGCAAAGGCTTAAGCTGGGACCGTATCATTCCTTCTAATACACTATAATCGAGATTATCAGCAGCTCTGATTGCTTCCAGGTACATCTTCCGCTCGTCACCATCTCGGTGATAGAGAACTATTTCATCATAACCATTTGAAAAAGCGATGAAATCCGAAATCAATCTTGCAGTCCTCCCATTCCCATTGTTAAAGGGATGGATCTTGACAAATTGATGGTGAGCGAAGGCGATAACAGTGATCAGGTCTTCTTCACCTCCACTTCTGGAGAGCTGGAATTTCAGGTCATCAAGAAACTGATACATCAATGTCGGCACCTCTTGGAAT
>JBCCXG010000489.1:0-5175 GCA_039191945.1 Bacteroidota bacterium | reverse complement strand
TTTCGGCATCGGAGGAACTAAGAAGATTTGGACCCTCGGACCAAGCGATCAATTACATCCGGACTTTTACGTTCTTGAAATGAAACCAAACGAGGTACATGCAATGTGGACCTATTTGACTGTTGGCATGTCCATGGAACGACCTGACGACAACTTGATAGAACTATTTGTTTATTCTCCCAAACAGGACGACTCACTAGTTGAACTTATGACTGTCAATGCTTCATTTCATCGGAATGCTCAACCGCTGTACATTCACCATACTGTAAACATTGGCCGGCCTTGGCTAGATCAATCGATTTGTGATCATGGCTTCATCTCTCAGCCATACTTAGATGGTCCAGAATTTGAGATTTTTGAGTTTAATGGCCGCACGTATCGCTGCTTTTGGTTCATTCCCATAACAGTAGAAGAGCGAAATTACAAGACCGAAAATGGGCATGAGGCGCTTGAACAGCTATTTGAAAGTGGCCCTGTTGACTTCTTGAATCCAAAACGCGCAAACTTGATAGAACAAAACAAATGCTAACAATTGCTCTTCGAGCCAATGATTGCTTCGTGAGCGTTGCTCTACTTCGGGGGGTTGCTGAGTAGGTCGAACGCACGCTTCGTAATCACGTACACCCAATGAAGGTCATGATAAAATCTGCAAAATCAGTCGGAGCCATCGGTCTCCTTGCGGTCATTATTCTGATGACTTCATTGCTACTTTTCGGTTTTGCGAATGACAACTTCAGCTTCATCAACGACTTCATCAGCAAACTGGGAGCAAAGGGACAGCCCAACGCACTTTGGTTTAACCTGGTCACTTTTGTACTTGTCGGCACGCTGCTATTTGTGTTCGGTCTCACCTATGGTCAACTGCTGAAGGACAAGCTCTTATCCGTTTTGCTACCCTTGTTTGGGTTAGGGTTTGCGTTCACGGCTATACCTGTTGATTTAGAACTACCCAACGCACCGGCATCCGCAGCACACACCGTTGCCATTTGCCTGGGATTGGGATGTTGGATGTTGGGCCTCTCAAGGCTCGGATACAACCCAAGACTCGACAAAAGGACAAGAAACATGGCTAACGTTTCCGCGGGAATCACCATGATTTCAATCCTCAGATTCGTGCTGGGAGCTTGGTCCATGCCCATTACTCATCGATTGGTTTTTGGCGTTGTTTTCGGATGGACAGCCATAACCTCAGTGCAATTGCTTAAGGAACAAAAGGCATACAGCACACCTGGTCCACTATAGGCCGCGCCAGGCCGCTAAGTGGTCCTCTTTTAGCCATCAATTACACATTTGATCACCCGGCGGGGGAGTCCTGGGTGGTTTTCAGACGCACTTCCTTCGACTGGAGTTAGAGGCGGTCCGGCCATCATGGCCAATGGTCCCTTTGACACAAAAGATTCAGCGGATACGGGTGGTTAGCAAAGGTTGTATTATGTTAGTACCACTTAACAGCTAATCGAACACCTGAGCACACGGGTTGTGAGTCGTCGTTCATTTGGCCAACATTACATCTCATGAAAGACTTAACAACTAAAGGACTCATTAGGTCCGCAGTATTCCTTGGTTTTCTGACCGCTTCTCCGGCAGCTTTTGCGCAAGTAGAATTTGAGCCCGGCTACTTTATTGATGAGAGCGACAAGAAGATCAGCTGCTTCATTAAAAATGTAGACAGGAAGAATAATCCCACAGAGTTTCGGTACAAGTTAAATGCGGGTGATTCCATTCAAATTGGGCAATTGGCATCGGTGAAAGAGTTTGCCATTGACGGCTCTTCAAAATTCCAAAGAGCAACCGTACCAATCGATCGATCGAGCGATAATCTAGCCAGCTTGAGTCAGGAACGGAATCCGGTCTTTCAAGAAGAACGGCTATTTCTCAAAGTGCTGATCGAGGGTCAAGCTTCCCTATTTGCCTTCAATGAAGCGGACATTAGTAGATTTTTTTATCAGCTCAATGGTGATGAAATACGTCAATTGGTCTACAAGAAATTTAGGTTGGAGGATAAGATCGCCTTCAATGAATATTTCCGGCAGCAACTTTACAATGATCTCAATTGCTGGGACAATGATCCTAAATCATTTCAAGGCATCGACTATAACCGAAAAGATTTGGAGGGCTTTTTCGTCCGGTTCAATGAATTTAAAAACGTCAACTACACAAAGTACACAGCAAACAAGAAAAGGGACCTATTCGACTTATCGCTGAAGCTCGGATTGAACTCAAGCGACCTAACCGTTCGTAATACCCAAGCGGATTTCTTCGATACCGACTTTGGAAGAAGTTCAAGCTTTCGTTTTGCCATCGAAACAGAATTTGTGCTCCCCTACAACAAAAATAAATGGAGCATCGTCTGCGAACCGGCTTTCAACACGCTCTACAGTGTCGACAAACAACTGGAACGCGATAATGTCGCCGGGGGTATTCTGAACGCCTCGATCAGCTACCGATCCTTTGAGTTGCCCATAGGCGTAAGGCACTCCTTTTATCTCAAAAAGCAATCGAAAGTCTTTGTTACTGCCAGCTACGCGCTGAACTGGGCATACAATTCAACCCTGGAGTTCACCCGAGACGATGGTTCCGAGCTCAATACCCTGGAGATCCGAACAAGACCCAACCTGGCGATGGCTATCGGCTATCAACATCAAAATAGAACCGGCGCAGAATTGCTCTATCAAGTAAGTCGTGATATTCTGGACGATTTCACTACCTGGGGCTCCAACTTCAATGCGCTGTCCCTACTCGTAAGCTACCAGATTTTCTGAGACCAAAAGGAAGCCTACACCCGATCCCAACGGATTTGGTGTAGTTCTTGATACGGGAAGGAAGTAACTGACGCACAAGACGAAAACATGTCAAAGCCACTGCTACTGGTCGGGGCCCTGCTCCTCTTTACCTATTCCAAACTGTTTGCTCAGCATTCGGAAAGCTCCGACTACATTGTACTCGACAATGGTGACATCCTGCACGGAAGAGTAGTCTATATTAACGACCAAGCAGTCAACCCTAAGTTTCACAAGAAGGTCCGGCTCACCGGTACCAATGGAAAAACAAAAAAATACAAACGCCAAAGCATCTCATCTTTTCGAGTGGATGGAAATGAATACCGGAGTTTTTGGCTGCATCAACCGCCTCCAGCCTTTCCTCGCATTTCACTCGTTAATCCCCAATACAGCATTGATTCCGACCTAGGACAACACTACTTTTTGAAAGTAGTCAGCACGGGCTACTTAAGTCACTACGAACTTGAATGGCTAGAGCAGGGAGATAGTCAATTGTATTCCATGGCTTTATTGAAAAAAGCAGCCGATCCCTACTTCATTCGAGCGGATCAGGGAATCATAAAATTGAAAAAAAGGTACTCCAGCGATACTTTGTGGACTGCCCCATCATCACAGAGAAGATAAAGGATTCCGAGCTGAAGGAAGTCTGGCAAGTCGTCGAAGCCTACAATCATCATTGCCAATAGAATATCCAAAAAAACGGACACATATGGTAAAATGAGTTAGCTGATTTACCCCTCGTAAAACTGCTTGCCTGTTCACGTCCCTCCTATGCTCTTTCACTTCCGTTAGGTTGAACGATGTCTCTTTCCAACGGACCTTCCGCAGCGTATTTTAATCTATCGCCATGATAAAAGGAAAACTGACACTCACGCTATCGATGCTATGTCTGGTCGTAAGTCTGTCCAGCTTAGCCCAAGTTTATGACAAGAAGAACCTGTTAGTGCAGGAAATGAAGTCGAAAGACTTTCCGAACGCTCCAAAGCAGGTATACATCAATAATTTCAAGATCTACTATCAAATGATCGCCGAAGCCGAAAAGACCACCTACGGAGGTCGGCAGTTTGGCGGAGGATCGTACACGGGAGATGCGACAGCAAGACTGGCCGTAGGTGTAGAAGGCATTGCGCCTGATGACCTTCAACAACTCACTGATGAAATCTACAACTACTACGTCGGCCGTCTCAAAGACATGGGCTTCGAGGTAGCTTGTGCGAGTAACATAGACAAGATCGAATTCTACCAGGATCATGAGCAACTGGATGGACCCAGAATCAACCAGGAGCAAGTGAAAGGAAGCCTCATGGTCGTTCCCACAGGATTCTCCTATCACGTCAAAAAAGTGACCAAGAAGGGCAAAGAAAAATCGGGTGGACTGATGGCTGCGGTGACCAGTGTAAACGGTGCCACCGCGACTGAATTTACCTCTGCACTCTACCACAAGGGGTTGCCGAAAATCTCCCAAGAATTGGAAGACCGGATTGTAATCGATGTCGCGCTGAACGTCCCCAGTATCTACCTAGATCCTAAATCGAAGCTGGGTACCGCCAAGGTAAAAGGAGGAGCCAACCTCAGGCTGGAAAACGCAAGGGCCACTTATGTCTCCGGCAAAGGAAATAGGCCGGGAGCTGCCTACCCGGAGGTGGCGCTTGAATTGAGCCTCACCAAACCCATGCAGATCACCGGTGTATTTGCGGAAGAGGAGTTTAAGGCCGTGGCCACTAAGCAGCGAACTGCCATTCCGGACTACGGAATCTTTTTTGTAACCGATACCGAAGTAGCACTGACCAATACGATCTCGTGCAAGGCGGAAGACTACCAAAGAGAGGTACAGAAAACCCTCAGGTCCTTTTTGGATGAGTCATTGTCCAAACTCTCCATCGGCCTTACTGGGGAGAAAGTGAAGTAAGCTTCACCTCCTATTTGATAGCTTTTAAGTCACGGCACGTCGAGTCGTGACCGAGGAGAGCCCAGATGTTTATTCTGGGCTCTCTGCTTTTGGTACATCTCTGAGATGCGCGGTGAAAGTCAGGAAGCCAGGGACATCCGTCTTGGGGCCGGATTGAACGTACGACCAAAAAACTAGTGGCTAAGGTCAGGTATATTTACCCGGGTATATGACGAAAAAATTCCATCATTGGAGTTTCGTAAGGATAACCAGAAATCCATCCCTTGGAATCGCGCATGAATAGAGAAACACTTCACCATGGGTCGCCAGTACCCCAATTGATACTTCTGATGGTCGTCTCCCTTCTCCCGCACGCGAACACGGCTCAACAGTCAACGACCGGCACGGCGGATTACACCACGCTGAAGGAGTTTGTAATCCGGGAAATGAGGGAGCAAAACATTCCCGGTGCATCGCTCGCCGTGATCGAAAAAGGCAAATTGGTTT
>JBCCXG010000488.1:0-5180 GCA_039191945.1 Bacteroidota bacterium | reverse complement strand
GGCCGTCGGGTTTTGTCGGGTACTCCAGTGCCCATAAATCACCATACCCACCCTTCCACTGATCGACGGTGTGCTGGATTCATTGAGCTGCGCCCGAGCGCGATCGCCATTCAATGTTCCCCGCAGCGCCGCAAGCTGGGTGCTCAACGTGTCGAGTTGCGCAAAGAGCTCTGGAGTAGCAGCTGCGGTCTCCGTCAGGGCGGCTTTTAGGTAACGAATCCTCTCAGAGGCTTCACCCATTCGTCTATCAGACACGCTAATCTGTCGGTAGAGTTCGCTGGTCTGCCGCTGAAAAATACTGACTTGCTCGGCCTCCGTACCTTGCGATAGGTTGGGGACAGGTTTCACCTCAAAGCTTTGTGGGCTTCCCTGGGCCTCGAGGCGGCCTTGGTAGTAGAGGTACAATTGGGCGCTATACGTACCAGGTTGGACCAGCGGGCCTTGGGGACTACCGGCCCAAGGAGGTGTAAAGCCGGGTGTACTTAGGTTGATTGGGTGAGGCGGTGCGAACCTGAGGTCCCAGCTGACCCGATTCAGTCCTTCTTTAGCCTCACTTTTGAGCCATCGGACCGGTTGTTCGTCCTTGTCGCGAATGAGGAGAAGCGCCTGAGGTTCAGGGGTATTCAATTCGTCCTCCAGCTGATCCCAACCGGGGAACGGAGTATTCTTGCCTTCCTCTCGTAGGGACTTTTCTGATGCTTTCCTTTTCTCCTTGCGCGATTGGGGAACATCCGTCAGGTAGTAAGTCAACAAAGCACCATAGGGTGGATTCTCTGCCACGAAGCTGTCGCTTCCTAGGGTAGGTGATCCCTTCGCCTGCATGGGTTCACTGGGGATGTACCACCACGCGTCGCGTACGGTGAATAGGATGTTGGTCTTTTCCTTGATCGCGCGACTGAGATCTCGCAGGGGCGAGTAGTCATCCAAAACGTAAAAACCCCGTCCAAAACTGGCGCCAACGAGGTCATTGTCACGAGGGTGTAGTTCTATGTCTCGAAATGGAATGGTGGGTACACCACCGTTCAATCGTATCCACTGGTTTCCCCGATCCGGTGAAAAGTAGATGCCATATTCAGTCCCGATAAAAAGCAGGTTCGGGTCCATTGGATCTTCCTTCAGGATCCAGACGATGGTCGTTGCCGGTAGGTTCCCAGCGATGGATCGCCAGCTATTACCTCTGTTCTCGCTTACGTATAGCAAGGGGCGGTAGTCACCAAACTTATGCGCATCGACAATGGCGTAGACCCTGTCTTCCACATGACTTGAGGCCTCGATGTCATTGATAAAAGACCTTTCCGGGATGCCTGTAGGGGTAACCGGCTGCCAGTTGTCGCCGGCATTTTCGCTCACATGGACCAGCCCGTCATCAGAGCCTGTGTAAATCAACCCTTCGACGAGTGGGGACTCCGAGATGTTGGTCAGGGTGGCGTACTTCGACATGGCGCCATTGTCGTAAAGGTCATCAGTACTCCAGACGCGCCCCATAAGTGCGAGTTCATACCGATTGGTATTGGTGGTCAGGTCCTCGCTGATGGCGCTCCAGCTATCGCCGCGGTCATCACTACGCCACACCCTTTGGGATCCAAAGTAGAGGCGGTTGGGATTGTGGGGACTGATCAGCACGGGGCTGTCCCAGTTCCATCGCTCCGGTGGGTCATTCGGTCCCGCCTGTGGTTTGATGTGCAGCACCTCCTCATTTCGTCGATCCAGACGGTGTAGTTCTCCTTGCTGGATTTCCATATAGACGATGTTGGGGTCTGTGGGGTCGAATTGCGTATCATAGCCATCCGCACCCAAGGGCACGTACCAATCCTGATTTCTGATCCCCTCTATATTCATGGTGCGTGAGGGGCCAATCAGGGTGCCGAGGTCCTGCGCACCTCCAGAAATATTGTAGAATGGGGATGCATTGTCCAGCGCCATTTTATAGAACTGGGATACGGGAAGATTGGGGAAGTGGCGCCAAGTGATGCCCTCATCGAAAGTTTCGTACAGGCCGGCGTCTGTTCCAGCTAGTAAGTGCTCGCGGTCGTGGGGGTCGATCCAAAGGGCATGGTTGTCGCTGTGTTTGGCCCGACCGGTACCCAGATAGTCGAAGGTTTCGCCGCCATCACGAGTGACGTGTAGGAAGACATCCATTTGATAGACCAGGTCTTGGTCGATTGGGGATGCCTCGATTTCCTGATAGTAGTGCGGTCCTGTGCCACCGGAGATGTAGCTATTGCGTTTTTCCCAGCTTTCGCCTTTATCCAGGGAACGGTAGAAGCCTTTTTGCTCGTCATTCGCCTCAATGGTGGCATACACCAGGTTGGGATTAGCCACGGTTACTGCGAGGCCGATTTTGCCCATGTCCCCTGATGGAAGACCAGTTTTGATTTGGCGCCAACTGGCACCTGCATCTGTCGATTTATAAATCCCGGACATGGGGCCGCCTCCTAGCAAAGACCAGGTGTGCCTTCTGCGCTGATAGGCCGCGGCATAGAGGACATCCGGATTGGATGGATCAAACTCGACGTCCGTGACACCAGTGTTTTCATCGATGGTCAGTACTTTCTCCCAGGTTTGTCCGCGATCGACAGTTTTGTAAAGCCCTCGATCACCGCCTGCCGACCACAAAGGCCCTTCTGCGGCAACATAGACAATGTCGCTGTTGCGAGGATCGATCAGGATTTTTCCGATGTGCTCGGAGGTAGCCAGACCCGTCGCTTCCCAAGTGGCACCGGCGTCCAAGCTCAGGTAAAGACCGGATCCCCAACCTACGTGGCGACCGCTGACGTTCTCACCAGTACCCACCCACACCACCGAGGCGTTGGAGGGGTCGATGGCTACTGCGCCAATGGAGTAGGAGGGTTGTTTATCAAAGACGGGCTGCCAGGTGATTCCTCGGTTGGTGGTCTTCCACAATCCGCCGGAGCCTACCGCAACATACCAGGTATTCGGGTCTGCCTGGCTCACGGCGATATCTGCAATACGGCCACCCATTAGGGCCGGTCCGATGCTTCGAAACTTCAATTGTTGCACGGCATCGGATAGTGCTTTCGAGTCAGATTGCGCCCAGAGTGTGGCTTGGGTGCAGATAAAAACAATCAGGAGGAGGGTATGGGTCTGGTTCCGCATGGGAGGTGGCTAGTTTGGTCCATGGAAAGATAGAGTAGAATGAAGAATTCCCATTCTTCAATGTTTTCGGACCCTGAGGTGAGGATTGGAGGGAGGATTAAGTCTGGAAAATGAATACCAAGGAGGTTCAATCACCAAAGGTTTGGCTCAGTCCCTTCACCCTATCAAATCATAAAAAAATCCCCCGGAAAAGCATCTGGGGGATCAAACAGGGAGCAGATAATGCTCCGTGCTTCTTGACGGGTCGGGGTTCTTGGCGTGACGGTGTCAGGAAATCGAGAAGTCCTTAACTCGGTCCATTTGCATCATATATATCCTAGTTGTCGCTTGACCCTCCTTACGCTTTGCCGGTGGTGGAAGGTATCGTAGACCGTGTGGAAGGAATTGACATCACAAACACTGTCATGCCCGTAGATGGCCAACTCGATACGACTCTCGTCAAACGTGAGATTGCGCATCAATCGCCGCAGGTCATTGGCGTAGAGCGAGCCGTCGCAGATCGCCTGCTTGGCGATGCGCAATTTGGCTTCTTCACGGTGGCGTGCTCTCATATCATTGACCACTGACCTCGTCGGAAAGTAGTCCGCCCCATAGCAGACTGCTTGCCCTCTTCTCGGGATCGGCTCCTGAAATCGGTCCCTCCTGGAGGGATATCGATTGGCGTAGACTTTCTCAACATAGAGTGGGCCGCCTCGTCCTGCAGATCGCACAGCGAACGAGGGTCGAGTACCGGGACGAACCACCAGGGTTTGCCGGACGGTTTTGACGCGGCGTGGACCTATCGCCTTGACCAATACCCTATGCCGTCCTGGTCGGAGCGGGAAACTTCGAACGACCCTGGATGGCCGTCGGTTGAGCGGTTCACCATTGACAAAAACCCTAAGTTCAAAAGGCCCTTCTGACCTAAAAGTGGCTACCGCGGCGCGGTGTTGAGCTAGGGTTAAGGTTGGTAGTGTGGCTAATGCCATAATTAGAATAATTGTTCTCATAACCCTTTTATTTTAAGTTTAACTATGGTTACATAGACAATTGATGTGCCAGAATTTGGTAAATGATATTTTTTTACAAATAAAAATTGGGTCAACCCAACACTGCACAACCCCTAAAAAAGGAAGCCATTTCTTTCAATATTGTCCTACCAAGCTGCTAGTCGACCGGACAAAGCATCGGTTGAATTAGGTTGAGCTCATTCTGACCGCGAGGCCACCGAAAGGAAAAAAGATAGGCCTATATTGAGCTGGAGTTTTGATGCTCAAAAGACGCCCAAGACGGGTGGTCCTGAAACGATAAATTGGGAACCTGACATATGAAAAAGAAAACACGAGTAGGGATTATTGGAGCGGGTACCATGGGCAGTGGAATCGCTCAGGTGGCAAGTACAGCGAGGTGCGATGTCCAATTATTTGATGACCATCAAGATGCGCTCACCCGTAGTCGGGCCAACCTGGAAAAGGTTTTGAGCCGGTTAGTCGAGAAAGGAAAAATTGATGACGCGCAAAGCAAAGAGGTTGCGGCCAACATACACTACGATACGAACTTCAATGACCTCGTAGATTGCGATATAGTCTTCGAGGCGATTATCGAAGATGCGGAGATCAAGGAGAAGTTTTTCTGCCAAATGGAAGAGATGGTCCGTGAAGACTGTGTACTAGCCACCAACACCAGCTCATTATCCATCACGTCCCTGGCTGCGTGCCTCAAGCGGCCAGAGCGATTCATCGGCGCTCATTTCTTTAACCCTGCTCCTTTGATGAAGCTGGTAGAGATCATCCCAGCTGTTCAGACCGAGGCTGAAACGACCTCCCGCGTCAGAGCGCTCATTGATGGGTGGGGGAAACGCACGGTGCTGGCCAAGGACACCCCGGGCTTTATCGTCAACAAGGTCGCTAGGCCATTCTATGGTGAGGCTTTGAGGATTTTGGAGGAAGGTATTGCTGATCCACCGACGATCGACTGGGCGATGACGGAACTAGGCGGATTCCGCATGGGACCTTTTCAACTCATGGACTTCATCGGCAACGATGTGAACTACGCCGTCACCGAAAGCGTCTTCAAAGCCTTCT
>JBCCXG010000487.1:0-5183 GCA_039191945.1 Bacteroidota bacterium | reverse complement strand
CGATGGTATTGTGCTACTGCTTTACGATACCACGTCCGGCGACCGTTTCGGCAGTCGATTCAAAGTACGGTTTGGGGTCACCAGTCGACTCTGATGGTTGTGGGTTCCGTCCCGTTTTCATGGCCTCGCAGCCCCTCAACTTGGCCGCAAATCGACAGACTATCCCGTAAGCTATTCCATCGGTCGCCCTACAGCCTAAAATTATATCGCAGCTTGAGCAAGAGCTGGGTGTTGAGGCTTTCGAAGCGTTCTTGCGGTCGTGTGTAGATCGAGGTATGGTTGTAAACCAGGAAAAAATCGCCTTGCGGATGAAAGATCCAGTGGATTCGAGAGTTTACGCCGAAGTTTTGTGTGTCGGTGTCATACTGCACAAAGCTGTTCAGTTGCAGGTCCGGAGTAGCATTGAACCGCACGCGCAGCCCCAGTAGGTTTTGGTTGAAGTCACCATACGGCAAGGAGGCCACATTTCGAATGCCTGAGAATTCGAAGGTGAGGATCGTCGCGGGATTCCAGTTGAGCGTCACCTGATATTCATTGAGATGGCCGTTGAAGAAAGGACCAAACCACCAGGAAAGACGGCCATTGAGGCGCCGCTTGGCAGCAATGTCCCCCTCGAGTCGGTAGCGGAAGTATTGATACTCACCCTCGGGGATGATGACCCCTTCGGCAATCTCAAAAGGCTCGATCAGTCGTTCCCCTTCCGGCACCCAGTTGAATTCAAAACGCTCCCCACTTTCAAATCGCCAGTTGAGCGGAGCGGTAAAGACCCGATAGGACTGCCACTCCCAGTTCAGGTCTGGGATGTACGTGACGAACAGTTGATTGCGCATCTGCCGAACCAGCTTCCACTCCGGACGCGGTGCCCACGTCCCTCCAACCACGATTTTGTTGATCCCTCTTCGGGGGACAAACCCAACGGAAGGGTCAAACGCATCACCAATATGGGCAAAGGTCATGGCGACATCCCAGATATCGTTAGGATAGTCGATTTTGAAGCCGTAGGCGGACTTGTCTCCCTCAAGGTCCTCCCGATCGTTGTACATGCCCCAAACCCCCACCAGGAAGTTCTTATTGCCCCTGAATCGAGTCGTTTGGTAAGTGAAGTCGCTTCCTACCACGTAGGCGCCTGGTCGTCCCCGAGGATCACCCGCGGAGCCGAAGAAGCCAAAAGATGATTCCTTGAGTACGTTTTGCTTAATGCGGACGACGCCCATGGTGCTCGCGGGTACCTCCCAACGATCTTCCCCTTCCCCAATGCTTTGACTTCCCGTGTGCATCACCACACCACCGAACGAAGTGCGATCGGCTCGTCCATTGACTTTACCGCCGGCGATGATAGGGATTTGATTGCCGTCCAATAGGCCGATTCTGCGGCTGAAAAAGGGAACAATATCCCGGCGCAAGCCAAAACCAAATTCGAAAATATCGGACCCTTCGAGGAAGAACGCCCGCTTCTCGGGGAAGAAGAGAGGGAAGCGCGTGAGGTTCGTTTGACGGGTGTCCACCTCCGTTTCTGCAAAGTCGGTGTTGAAGGTCGCCGTGGCGGTGATGTTCGCGCCCAGCCGTTGATTGATGGTCAGCGTGGGCTCGAGGTCAAAGCTGGTGCCCGCTTCCCGCTCATGGGTTAAGTCACCGATCAGGGCGGGCTGTACATTGAGTCCTACGCCGTAGTTGAAGTCCGGGAGGTTCGTCAATAATCCAGCGCGACTGGTTTGTGTGAACCATTGGTCACGCCGTACGTTGGCCCATCGGATGATTTCCAGGTTTCGCTGGATATTGCGCTCAATGTTGAATCCCCACTCATGCAGGCCTTTCTTGAAATTGATGCTTTGTACAGGGATCTTGATCTCAGCCGTCCAACCTTTGTCATAGATAAGCGTACGGGCTTCCCAAATACCATCCCAGTCTTTGCTCTCGCTTTCCCCGCGATTGGAAACCAGCGCATCGTAGCGTGCACCATTCGGGTTGATGGAAAAGATATAGCCGGATTGTCCGTCGAGGAATGGGTCGATGATGATCTTGATATAGTCCTCGTTTTCGAGGTCGGTATCTCGAAGTTTCGAAAAGTTGGTGATGAGGCTCGGATCTTCTTCGTGGCACTCAATCCCGATGGCTACGTAGCGTGGATCTGAAAGGATACGCACAGTCGTAGTCCCAGTCGGTGTTCCTCCCTGCACCGGTACGATCGTCAAGAAATCTTCCAATACCGGTGCTTGAGCCCAATCTTGCTCATCCAACAAGCCGTCAATTCTCAAAGGCGCAGTGACCAGTCCCGTAGATACACGGGGCCTTGCGTCCATACGATCTTCCTGAGCCCAGCTTGCCAAACTAAGCAAGCAACACACAATGCTCAGATGCTTCTTCATAACCACCGCCGAACTTAGCGCAAAATCTTGAGAGAATTCTGAATGACACGGAACCCGAAACCCGAAACTTCAAACTTGGAACTCGAAACCTGAAACATGGAACTTGAAACTTGAAACTTGGAACTTCTCAAATTCAAAACTCAAGTCCCTCCAACCAGGCCATGGTCCGCGCCTCTGCCTCTTCCTTCGACACGATCGGCCGATAACCCAGCAAACGCTCGGCTTTCTCGTTCGAAAAGTAAAAATCCTTGCAGAGCACCGAGTAGTGAAACCGATGAAAAGGCACCTCGCGGCCGGACACCTTGTGCGCCAACTCCATCATCAAGGCAATGAGGTATACCAGCGTGTTGGGCAACCTCAGTCGCGGCATCTTGATACCTTTGGATGCGGCATAGGGCCTGAGCCAATCAAAATAATTGGGGTACTGGTTTTCGCCGATGAAGAATGCCTCTCCCTCCACACCTGACTTGCCTTGCCCTTCATCAAGTGCTTTTGCTGCCAGTAGGTGGGCATGAGCCACATTGTCTACGTAGACGATATCGAACCGCGCCTTACCATCACCTAGAAGGAAAGGTACCGTGCCGGTGGCGAATGCCTCCAGGCTAGCCACGAGTGCGTGGGGATCATCCGGACCGTAAATATGGACAGGTCGCAAGCTGCAGGTTTTCAGACTTTCACTACCATTGGCGGCCAGCGCCAAACGCTCGCCTTCGACCTTTGTCCAGACGTAGTCATGGATGAAGCGCGACGGGTAGGGGAGGGATTCGTCACCTTGCCGCACAGGTTTCCCCGTGAGTACCACGTCCTCCGAACTCGTATAGACCAGCACCTGCACCTGGGTTTCCAGGCAAGCCTCGATCACCCTGCGCGTACCTTCGACATTGATCTCTTCGACCATCGGTTCCTTGTCCAGGCCGACATACACCATCGAGGCGAGATGAAACACCGTATGGGCGTCTTGACATACCGCTTTGAGTGCGTTACTATCCCGCACGTCACCGATGACATCGTGGACCTTGGGATGCTTCTTATCGCCCAGGGCTCCTCCGGTCGTGGACCTGTCTACGGCCTTGAGGTCGTAAACCCATACTTCGTCGAAGCGAGGCCAATCGGGCCGGCCTGCTCCGCAGAGCAGGGCTACCACCCTACGGCCCAGAAACCCGGCACCTCCAATGACCACCGCCTTTTTACTTTGAGACATCTCACGGTTAAGTTTTGAGACAATAAGCGCCGTTTGCTGAGCGCTATCCCTAAATCTATTCGAATTTCAGCGAATCCATTCGTACTTTGCCGTTGTCCTTCACGTTGATGACATATGATCTACTTCAAAGCTCCCATTCCTCATACCTCTCCATTGACTTGGACGCTGCGCTTTGCGCTTACCATCCTACTGATTCCTGGGTTACTCAGTTGCAGCAGTGACGATGCAGAGGACGGACCGCCATTGATTGAGGGGCGCTACGAGCGGGAAGTTTTTGAAACCTTTGAGGTCACCAACAACATTTCCTATGGTAGTGGCATCACGCAGGGAGGGGAGACGCAGACACTGACCCTTGATCTCTATGAGCCCTTCGGGGATGAGGCTACGGATCGCCCCATCCTCATCTATGTACACAGCGGCGGATTCACCTCGGGGAGTAAGGCGGAGGCATTGCTGCTTGCCCCATTTTTTGCTCAGTCCGGTTATGTGGTGGCGTCCATCGCCTATCGATTGATTGACATTGAGCGGACTTCCGAGGCAGCTACTCGGGCCGTGATCGATGCCAGCCACGACCTTCGGGCAGCCATACGCTATGTCAAAGCCAATAGCACGTCCTTGGGTGTAGATACCCTCAATATCTTCATCGGCGGCTTCTCCGCTGGAGCGTTTACGGCATTGCAGACGGGCTACGTCAATGACCTGGAAGAGATTCTTGCCTACGGTGGAGAGGACCTTGTCACCTACTTAGAGGCCAATGGCGGCTTCGAAGGCTCCAGTGGCAATGCCGGTACCTCCATGCCCATCGCAGGTGTCTTTAATATTGCCGGTGCCCTTGGTCTCGCGGAGTTTGTGGAGGCAGGGGAGCCCCCGCTCTTCAGCATTCACGGCACCGCCGATGAGGTCGTCCCTTTCAACTCGTGCTATGGCGATGGTACGGGCGTGATTGTCGAGGGTTCCAATTTGATTCACCAGGTGGCCGATCAGGTGGGTCTCACCAATGAATTGATCGTCATCGAAGGAGGCACGCACACCGCGATTATCGATTGTGAGGAGTGCCCCGCCTTATTGCGTGACTTTATCTTCGCCAATCTGCAGTAGCAAGCGCTCTTGTTTTTCACAGAGCTTTTTTGAGGGCGGCTTTTCGGGCTATCCGTTTGTATCTCCACCCCCGCTACCCCTCGCCGTGCCGGTGCCTGTGCTCGGGTGGCACTACCGGTGCGGATCTACCTTTCCGAAAAGAGCCCGGCACCCAAGGTGGGATACCACTGCTATCCCGGCCGCAGGATACCTTTTAAGAATGGCGGTTTGAGCCAAACGTCAAAGGCGCTGCAAATGATCAAATGCCACAAATGAACTAAACTTATAAATTCTTCATTTCCGCTATCAACTCCTCAATTTTTCAACCAAATAATAAAATCAACAACTTCATCAACGTCACATCCTTGTTAGTGAATCGTTGGAAAAGAAGATGTCTCATACACCTCGAACGTCATCCTGTGAGCGTACGCTTCTCGAGAGTTAGCGTAGTGAATAGAGCGCGAGACAGGAATCTCTCTGTAGCCTAAGGTACTCACCCACCAGATCCCTGACTCGCCGCTTCATTCCGTCCAAGGAAT
>JBCCXG010000486.1:0-5193 GCA_039191945.1 Bacteroidota bacterium | reverse complement strand
TTTGTAAAGGTAATACGATCCTTTTTACCATGAGGTTGAGTACTGCGGAAAAAAAATTGTGGATCTGTCTAAATCTCTGACTTCATACCTTAGCTCGGGAGCACCCGTTTTCTCAGCATACCACCCTTCACGTCCTTGACACCCTGGATGACGAAGAAGGCGGTCGGGTCGCAATCCTCGACGATTTTCTGAATCCTGAGGTACTCCAGTCGGGTGATCACAGCGTAGAGCACACCCTTCTTCTGGGGACTCACCCCCTTGTTGCCGTACCCGCCTTCGCTCGTAAGGATGGTGACGCCCGTACCCATTTCACGCACGATGCGCTCTTTGATGATGTCATTGTACTCAGACATGATGGTAATGCCCAGGTATTCTTCAATGCCCTGCAGTACAAAGTCCATGGTCTTGGCGGCAAAAAAGTAAGTCAACATAGAGTAGAGGGCGGTTTCTACCCCGAGTAGCAATGCGCCCAAGGCGAATATGAAAGCATTGACGACAATAGTCACGTCGCCAATCGACATGTTGAAACGTCTTGTGAGGTACAAAGCCAATATCTCGGTACCGTCGATCACACAACCACCTCGTACGCTCATACCGATCCCAGCGCCAAGGAAAAAGCCGCCAAACACTGAAGCAAGTACGGGATCTGTCGTAACTACTGGGAAGGGTAGCAGCAAGAGCAGCGATAGGGCGACAATAGCGATGGCAGACTTGATGATAAACTTGTTGGACATTTGGAAATAGCCCAGAACGACAAATGGGACGTTAGCACCTATGATAAAATAGGAAATGTCTATGCTAGTAGTTTCGGCAAATAATAAGGCAAATCCGGTAGCGCCTCCGTCAATGAAATGATTAGGCAGTAAAAAGCTATTGAGGCCAAGGGCACCAAGACCGATGCCGGAGATAATGAAGAATAATTCGCGAAGGTTTTTTAGAGGATTTCTTCCAGGTTTTTTCTTATTGGTCATGGGATAGTTTCTTGAGGAGCACTTGTCTAGCCTCAAATATCCTGTTTTTCACCGTCCCAATAGGAATATCTAATTTCAATGCGATCTCATGGTACTTAAAACCTCTAATGCGCAGCAGCATTGGCAGCCGGTAGCGATCTTCCAGTTTCTGTATCTCCTCCTCTATGTTGAGCGCAATAAGATTTTGCAAAGGATCCGTTTCCTTTAGTATGGTCTCGATCGTATGCTGATCCATATCCTCCATGCTGGACATTCTCTTCGCACGCTTCCGCTGGTTGACGTATTTGTTGAAAAGGATGCGACGCAACCAAGCGCTAAAGGAACCATTGAAGACGTATCGATGATGATTGACGAAGGCAGATGCTAAAGTTTCCTGGGTCAGGTCTTGCGCTTCTTCATGGTCTTTTGTGAGCCACATCGCATAGTTGCGCAGCGGAGAGATATGTTGCTCCAACGCTTTTGCGAAGTCAGACCGTTCCATACATCCATCTACTTCTGTCATCTTGTTATTGATTATTTGTCATTCGAAAAGAAAAGAGGGAGGCCATTATGTCCGCACTAAATCCCTTTCCCCCCTCTCTCGCCAAGTGAAAACTACCTAGTTTGGTGTTGGTGCCGGACCCACCATTGTGACCCCGTGTCCAAAGAGTCATCGCCCGTGGCATCCGGCTATATTTCTTACTTATCGCACCATATCCATGAACTATCGCATCCAAATGGAAGCGATCATGAAAACTAGTGCTGAGATCATGTACAGCAGTACAAACCATCTGTGATAAAGTCCATCCCGTATCTTGTATGCCCGATTGTTCATTCGACATTTGCTTGCGTGTCGTTCATCATCTCTCATGCAATAAACGGCAAACATCTTCTGATTTACTATAAATTATGATTTATGTTTTTAATGAAATAAATAAGTAAATACATATGATTTAAAAGAGAGGTTAATTTTCGATTTCTACGGATATTAGGATCTTGAAGAGCTCCATTTGGTCCAGGAAAGTACCTGTAAGCGGAGTGAACCACCGTGCTTGACATGCTATCACGGCTATCGTTCGGAATCAACAAATCGTCCCCGCGCCAGTTTCATTGTCTAGACTTTTGCGATAAAACCTTTCATGCGTCCCGCCCTTATCACTTTTTGCCTCATAGGTATACTGTCTCTTGATGCGCGAGACAATTATCCTGCCCTGGAAGCCTTGTCCAAAGAAGAGGCGGCTTTGTTGGCTTCTCGATTGTTTGAGTCCGTCAGGCAACGGCCTTCGAACGCGATCTATGACTCTCTGGACTACTTGATCACCTACTTTGACATTGACTCATTGAGGAGCGATTATTACTTGAATCGGGGCAAGTTTGAGTTGTTTTATCACAACAATACCCGGACTGCACTCCAATTTCTGACCAACGCGCGCCAGATATCGGCCGAGGAGGGTGATACTGCGAACGAACTGAGTGCCATGGTTCAGATTGCGCAGCTGTACAACTTCACACATATTAGCGCCAAAAGCGTCCAACTGATTGAGGAGATCAAGGTCCGCGCAGAGGAGTTACAAGACTCCACCCGTATCAGTGCTGCGTACTTTTTGCTAGCCCAGGCCAACCCCAACGTCTCAGATTATAATGTGGCGATGTTCAAAAAGAGCCTTGAATACTACGGTCAGACGGGTCGAAATCTACCGAAAATACTTGCCAACATTGGTCAATCCTATCTGATGATTGATGAACCCCAACTTGACAGTGCACTTCATTTTCTGCATCGAGCCAATCTATTGAATGATTCGATGCAAGTGGACCCAAGCATCAAAGTGACCTTGGTCGAGGCGCACATGGAGTCTGGCAATTATGAGATGGCAGATTCCCTGTTGAACGTGGCACTGGACTTGGCACAACCTGGTGACCCGCAATCTTTGCTACCCCTGACCGTCAAAGTGGAGCTACTCAATCGGCAGGGTCGCAATCAGGAGGTGTCCAAGTTTGTGGACCAGGGGCTGATGGCCATTGCTTCACAGTACTACGACGATTATGATATCAGGGATTTCTGCCGAGCTTCAAAATCCGCCCTGTATGCGTCCGGCGACCTGGTAAAGATCCGTCTGCTGGACAGTATGGAGACATCTGTACAAGATAGCATATTGATGTACGTGGAAGAGGCAAGCATTGGCATAGCCGAGTCCTCCTACGCCATTGGTGAACTTGAGTCAGAGATCGCTGAAAAGGACCAGGAAATCAAAATGAATCGACAAGTAATCATGGGTTTGGCAGGTATGCTGCTGATCGGTGTATTTTCGATTATTGCAATTCGCCGACAATTGCAATTGCAAGGGCAGCTCAAGGCGGAAAAGGCGCAATCCAACCTGATGTCTCGAAAGAACGAAGAGCTTGAGGCCAAGCTCCTGGCCCACAAAGTTGATCAGCAGGAAAGACAGCTGTCGGGGTATGTGCTGAATCGACTGCAGCAGACCGAGACACTGGAAGAGGTCCTTGAAAGAATGAAAACCCTACAACCTACCGGAGATCAGGCTGCGGAACAAGTGACACAGGTCATTGGGTTGCTGGAGAATAACTTGAAGAAAGAAGACCACTGGCAAAACTTCCTGATACACTTTGAAAACATTCACCCCAACTTCTACTCAAAGCTGAAAGACGAGTATCCAGATTTGTCGAAACAAGACCGAAGGATCCTTGCCTATCTCAGGATGGAGCTCTCGACCAAAGAAATTGCGCAGCTATTGGGGATCAATTACGAGAGTGTCAATACCAGCCGATATCGTATACGCAAGAAATTGGGACTTCCGAAAGAGTTGGAGCTGGATGATTTCGTTGCGAATCTTTGACCGCACGATCGCTTTTCTCTAATAGACATCTCATAGACAACCGGCTGTCTATCGTAATTCTATTGTGTCCCTTGTGATTTTGGATCATATTTAAATTGTGCAATAAGATCTTTAATAGTTTCTACTTGAAGCGTAAAGGTCCTGGCACACAACCAAAAATCAATCTAGAATCACAATGAGAACCATCTTAGTGCAACCTCAGCGGACGACATTTCCGTTTTTTTCACACCTTCTGGCCACCGTGCTGCTACTTTTCCAAGGGGCGGCTTTTGGGCAAGAGACGATTACCTTAACGGCGGATCCGTCCTACTTGACCGGAGATGGGTCCGGGTTACAGAATTGGGAGGATGGGGTCACCCTCCAAGCTATCAATCTGGATGGAACTCCGGGACGTGTGGCGTTTGAAACTCGCTTCTCGGACGATGGCTTTGGCGTGGCGGGTGCCCGCTGGGATCAAATTGATTTCTACGAGGAAGCAGGCAATCGCAGCGAGCAGCTGATCATAGATTTTGGTGGTCCGGTCACTAACGTAACCCTCACCACAGGTATGCTGGGGGCTGGGGAAGGACCCGGCAATGAAAATGACGACGAGACCGGACTTTGGAGGGCTTTCGACGGTGAAGGGGCACAAGTTGCTGAGGGACTCATAGGCCCAGAACTAAGTGACCTTGGCCCCAATGTCAAGTATGAGGGTACATACGGCAAGTATCCCATCCGATTGCCATCTGAGCGGCCTTTTCATTCTGTAGTCATTGAAGCAACGGGCTTTGGACACGGTCTTGGTCGCTCTGAGCAACGGCGATATGGGGAGAACAACTCGGATTTCAACATTATGGAGGTATCCTATGTCCGAGCGAGTGCCGGCAGTGATAATCGACCGCCTGTGGCAATGGATGACGACTTCTTCGAGATACGGGAAGATATAGGCCTGACCGGCATCCAATACAGTACACTACTTGACAATGACTCAGACCCTGATGGGGACAGTTTTCTGATCACTGGATTCGATTTCACCGGCTTCCCAGGCACGATCGAGGATTTCCCGGGAGACCAAGAGATATTGTTCACCACTGCGGAAAATTTCAGCGGTCTGATCCAGTTTACGTATACAATTTCCGATGGCAATGCCACGTCTACAGCAACGATTTCCATCAATGTGATCAATCTACTGGACGATCCGGTGGTTGTACAGGATGGGCCTTTTTCAACTTTGGTCAACGAGGCGCTCACACTTCCAGTGGCAGAGCTGCTGGCCAATGATTTTGATCCTGATGGTGAGGAGATAGCGTTCCAATCTGTTGGAGAGGCGGTCAATGGTACGGTCGAGGTACAAGCAGATGTGGTGTTGTTTACCCCCGACTCTGATTTCGTAGGAAAAGCCTCTTTTG
>JBCCXG010000485.1:0-5228 GCA_039191945.1 Bacteroidota bacterium | reverse complement strand
TGAGTCCAACTTGCCTCCAGAACTCGTTTATTTGTTCAGAATTCCCTGTTTTGAGAAAGGCCGCCAGATGCGCATAGTTTGTGTTCGCGTCTTGATTCGATGGAACGATAAGTTTCGCATCCTTGCCGAGGTTTAGAAATGAAGCTACCGGAACATCCTTTTCGAAATAACCTTCAAACCTCTTCGGGTCGGCCCTCAAGTCACATAATCTTCTTCCATTGACCACAACAAATTGAAAACGGGAATTAGTTTCCGATTTTTTGATCGGCCTGACTTCCCAAAAGAAACCGGCAAAAGGAACCTGTACGAGAGTTTTGGTTAATTGATTTTTGAATTCCTCCGAATTTATAAAAAGCTTAATCACTTCATCGAAAGTCAAAACAACCTTACCCAGTCTGATTTCGAATTTAATTGTTCTGTGATCTATCTCAACCTGATCAAAAGTGAATTCCACTATACTTAAAATTTCTGCAAACGTCACAGCAAAAGGGCCGTCCGGTCCCACCCAACGTCTATGGTTTCAAGTAACCACAAAATAGTGCAACTCTTACTAATTACCCTTGTCCGCCTGACCTATTGATGGAGACGTTTTCCCGGAAACAGGCTGCGCCGCCTCCGCTTTGGTGATGCCGATCGATGCTTATCATTACAAAACGTCCGTCGCATAGGGGTGAAACGTTCGTCGGACCGCTATGAAACGTTCGCCGCGTAGTTACTCATTGTCCGTTTGATGGGCATCAAAATGATTTTAGATGGTCATCTAAAGGAAATATGATGGGCATCAAACTGGATTTAGATGGGCATCTAACAAGCTTAGCATGGATTTTGTGTGGGAAAGGATAGTTTCAAAATAAAAACTAAAGTCCATGTCTATACCCTCCAAAGTGATGTCAAAAATCGATCCAGGATCGGAAGATGGCCCCAAAAAAATGTACTACATGCAGGCAACATCCCGCAGTATGATTGATCAGCACGAGCTGGCCCAGGAGATTTCCAGCTTTTGCACCGCCTCGCCTGCAGATGTGATGTTGATCCTGGAGTCGCTCTCGAGTACCATTCCGCGCATGCTGATGGATGGCTACAGTGTCAGCCTGGGAGATCTGGGTATCTTCTCCGCACACTTGTCGAGCAGGGGTCACAAAGATCCAAAAAAGGTCACCTCCAAGTTCTTGAAAAAGGTAACAGTGGCCTTTCGACCCTCCTCCCGCTTCAAGAGCAGAATGAAGTACGCGGAGGTATCGAAGGTGTATGTCCGGAAGAAAGCAAAGAAGGGATAGGCCGCGCAGCTCAGCACTTTATGGTTCTGTACTTCTCTTTGGTGATCACCCACCTCACATGCTCTTGAGTTTGCCAGGGCTACCTTAGTATCGGTCACAAAAAACCTCGTAAATTGGAATAGTCAGTCTTTGCTTGTTATCTACAGCGTCTAATTTTCTCACGGTCAAAAACTGCCACTGAATCAAACCTGTATAAATGCTCGTTTATAGAAAGAAATCACCTTGATATATCCTTGAATCAGGTCAAAACACTCAAACTCCCTGAGATTGTAAAAGATGATTGAGCTAAAGCAGGTTAGGAAATCGTACGGGCTAAATGGCGTGCTGGACATTGAGTATTTTAAGCTGTCGACCGGCATTTTTTGGGTTAGTGGTAAAAATGGTTCAGGTAAGAGCACCCTGCTAAAAATCATGGCAGGTATCCTTGCTTTTGAAGGAGATGTGCTACTTGATGAAACGCTTAGCGTAAAACGCAATCCTATCAAATTTAGACGGCTGGTGAACTTTGCAGAAGCCGAGCCAGTTTTTCCAGGTTTTTTGACGGGTCAGGATCTAATCAAGCTTTTTTCATCGGCTAAGTCTGCCCCTAAAGCGCAGGAAAAGTACTTCATTGAGAAAATGAATATGAGTGATTACTTGCGTGATCCAATTGGCACCTATTCCAGCGGCATGCTCAAAAAGCTGTCGCTTGCACTTGCCTTTTTAGGAAAGCCAAGATTAATCCTTCTGGACGAACCTCTGACTACTATTGATTCGGATTCGCTAGAGGCTCTCTACGGCGTAATCGGCGACCTACACATGGAAGGAAATGTAACTTTCATCCTGGCCTCACATCAACATGTTGAGCGCAGTCTATTGTCTACGAAAAAGATCCTGTTAAAAGATCGAAGGTTAGTCATCGAATAGTGGTGTCCTTGTCCAAAGTTTTAGTCAAAATATTCGTTAGGGGATTCTACAAAAGGCATTCTGGGTTGCTGGTATTTCTTTTTGCGACCTTGATTTCGTACTGCTTCTTTATCGAAGTATTGAATGAACCTCACCTAACCCAAGAGGAAGCTATCAGATACAATTTCATTTTTGTTCTTGAATTCATCAGCTCACCCGTTCTGGCTATCGGCGTTTTCCTTATTTGGTTGCTGTGGATTTTCAAATGCTGGAAATTTATCTCAGAAGTCCTGGCCGAACCCCAAAATCAGTTTTTACACTATAGTAGTAACTCTTTTAGTCGGAGCAAGCAATTTGGGAGCTGGCTGATTGTCCATCTCTTCCTGTCCTTGCCAATCATTATTTATGCACTATTCTCTCTACTAGCAGGTATTGTAGTTGGTGATTGGTTTTTACCTGTCATCTTCAGCCTTGCCATCTTGCTTGTATCAATGATTAGTACCGTCATCTATGTTAGATGGACTAACAACTCTAAAGCAAGTACAACCGGTGCACTTACGATTCTGACAGTCAATTGGAATAAACCCTTCTTCACACTATTCCTGTACTATCTAGTTCATCAGCTAAGGGTCCCTCTTGTCATAACAAAACTCCTGTCGTATGGTGTAATCATCGTCGGGTACTTTTTGATCAACCGCCAAAACGAATATCAATTCGGCGGAATACTGCTGTTAGGAGTGGTTGTTGTGCATTCCATTTTGATCTATCAATCCTACCATTTCGAATACTACTATTTGAACTTCTCAAGGAACTTTCCTCATGTAAAGATCAAAATGTATTCTTCGTGGGTCCTCACTTATTTAATACTGACACTGCCTGAAAACCTTTGGTTAGCCCTCACTTTTTCTCCCGAGGTATGTTTGCTCTTGCTCACTCTTAGCATCGGTACTACTATGATTTTTCGAAATATACTATACACCTCTGCCCTAGAAATGAAAAAGTACATCTATGTAATCTCTATCTTTTCTATCGGCTTTTATTTGATCATCTTGTTTGGGTACGTTGCATTGTTGTCTGTCTTTAACTTCTTTCTATCTCTTCTAATTTTCGAATCGGATTATTTTAAGCAAAAGACGCTTTACAGCCGGAGAATTCTTTAACGAGATAACAGAACTCAAAGACTTGTAAGAAGTCTAACGTGCAGGCTTCGTGAGGCTTTCGCCTCTGTAAGGGAGAATTCATTCTTCTGTTTTATCATTGATTTTTTCAGTTGCTTCAAAGCTATGTGGCTGAAGGTTACTAGGGGGAAGCTTTTATAGGTTACGGTATTGAACAGACCCTCTAGAGCCTTAGTCTGACTTTGGTTTGAAGTTTTTTTTGCATAGAATCAACTTTCACGCTTTTGGGCATTTGGTCAACCAAAAAAGCCCTGAATTTTGAGTTGATTTGGCATCGCAGTAACTCAGAACTCCCAAACTCAAAATCCTTTGCGAAATCGCACACCATCTCCCACTAGCCCGGATAGCAATGGCACGAGGCGAGAGCGGGGACAGCACGGATTCAGCAACCTCCTCGCAGGTGGAGGCAACTTGCCGTGGGGTCCCGGCACAGGGTGGGGAGAGGGGCCGACGTACAATGGATAGCCGGCACCTCAATGGGCTCGAAGCGACGACCTTGGCTGCTCCGATGAATAAAAAAACCGAGGTCAATCCCGCAAATCCCGAATCACTTCTGCGTCGACCCAGTAGATGTCCTTATTGCTGGTGTAGAAAAAGTAATTCCCATCCATGGTCACAAACGGGCAGAGCTCGTGCCCGGGGGTATTGATCTCCTCTCCCATGTTCTTCGAGGGTGACCAGGTCCCATCAGCCTGCTTGAAGCTGACGTACAAGTCACCCCGTCCGTAGCCATCTTCCCGATTCGCAGCAAAGATGATGTAGTCCTCATCCGGGTTGATGAAAACATCCGCCTCGTAGGCCTCGGTATTGATCGCTGCACCCAACACCACGGACTCCTGGAATACTCCGTCGGCAAACCTGGAATACCGGATATCGAAGTTGCCTTTGTTGTCGTCGGGTGCATCTCTATTGGAAGAAAAGTACATCGTGCCCTCCTTCGTAAAGGAGATGTAATATTCATTGGCGGACGTGTTGATGTTGGGTCCCGCATTGATCGGCTTGGACCACCCGTCACCAGTCTTCTCCGCATACCAAATGTCATAGTCCTTGGGGTCCCCCAGACCGTCAAGCGTCTGCCTCGAAATGAAGTAGAGGCGCTGCTCATCGGGTGAGAGGAAGGGATCATTGTAGCCGTACCGCTCATGAGACATAATGGTGCGCGGCGCACTCCAGGTATTGCCCTCCAACCGGGAGTAGCGGATATAGTCGCTGCCATTGTCACTGACTGCATAGTAGAATTCTGTACCCTTGGCGTTGAATACCGAGCCAAACTCATACTGGTCTGCGAGGGAAATGAAGTCCGGGGCGAATACCTCTGGAGTGCCACCGGGAGGGGTTTGCCCAAGGTACCGGCCGTCTTGCGCGGCGGACGGCGAGACAAAATGAATCAGGAACAGGATGAATGGCAAAGCGGAAACAGCGCGTAGCATAGATCTTCTATTTTGAGTTTTTGACAGGAACGGCCCTCAAGGTACTCGATGTCTATCTAACCAGGCGAATGCCTTTATGTGCACCAATGACATTATCGGTACGCATCCATCGCCCTCATCCATGCTTCGTGCTTCCGGATCAAACTGTCCGCTACGGACGGCTCGACTATTGACAGATCCACAAGCTCCGTTTTGTCCTGGTTGCGATTGTACAGCTCCCACGGACCGGCGTCCAATCGGACCAACTTCCAATCTTCTTCGATCAGCGCCTCATCCTTGCCCCACTGGAAATAGAGGGGGTCAAAGCGCTCAAACGTGCCATTGCCCATCAGTACCGAGAGGAAGCTCTGTCCATCGTAGGGAAGTACTTTCTTCCCCTGGTAGGTATCGGGATACTCCGCGCCGGTCACTTCCAGGATCGTGGGTACAATATCGATCAGATGGCCGGTATGCTCGGT
>JBCCXG010000484.1:0-5229 GCA_039191945.1 Bacteroidota bacterium | reverse complement strand
GCACGCTTTACGAACCACTTACCGGCAAACCGTAGCTGCAAAGACATTACTTCACGCTATTGATCAAGGTCCCATAAAATGAAAAAGGCCCTCTCACCCCTAAGAAGACCTAATTCAAATAAACAACATTAACCCAAAAATGATGGCTGTAGGGGGAGGAGTCGAACCTCCACGAAGCAGTTAGCCCCGATAGATCATGGACACGCTAGGCATCCGTGATCCATCAGGCTTTATCCCTTATCTTCACCCCCGAGACAGGAGGGCATGTCTGCCAATTTCATCACCCTACAGTGTAAACGATACTACTTATCGTCGTTATTGTTGAGACAAACATAAGGAGTTGATATTTTCTTTAAAAATATTTCAATACTTTTGGTAAAAGTTTTCATTTCATATAATTTCGCTATACCTAAATTATCTATCTCATAAAGAGACCTGTCCAGAATGAGTAAGAATTACGAAATTGACAATGTAGACCTCAAAATCCTCAATATTTTGATGCAAGACGCCAAAATTCCGTACACAGAGGTCGCCAAAAAGGTGTTTGTGTCCGGAGGAACGGTTCACGTACGCATGAAGAAGCTGGAGGAAATGGGTGTGGTGAGTGGCACCACCTTAAAGATGGACTACTCCAAGCTTGGATTTGACGTGACATGCTTCATGGGGATCTATCTACAAAAGAGCTCTTTATACGATCGGGTCGTCTCAGAATTGAAGGAGATACCGGAAATCGTGAAGATCCACTACACGACTGGCAACTATAATATCTTTATCAAGATTCACTGTCGCGATACACGGCATTTGAAAGATGTTTTGCACGACAAAATTCAGACGGTCGATGGCATCGAGAGGACGGAGACCTTTATCTCGCTGGAAGAAAGCCTCAATCGCCACCTGAGTTTTTAAAAAAAGCGACAATTCTATAAACCTTTTCGCAGCTTATTAGATTCTTATTTAGAATTGATCTAAATAAGTAAATTCTTGGCAGTATCGTTAACTTTGTACCGCTGTTGAGTGATTATTTTTTCAAAACAAGGATCTGAATGAGCAAAGACGATCAAATACTTGAGGAATTCACCTCCAAGGAGTACGAACATGGTTGGTCGGTAGATTTTGAAGCCGATGAAGCCCCAAAAGGGCTGAACGAAGATATAATTCGGTTTATCTCCGCCAAGAAAGAGGAGCCGGAATGGTTGTTGGAGTGGAGACTCAAGGCTTTTACCCAATGGACGCAAATGACTGAGCCGTCGTGGCCCAATGTATCCTATCCGTCCATTGACTACCAAGACATCAAGTATTACTCCGCCCCCAAGCAAGAGAATAAGCCAAAAAGTCTGGACGAGGTGGACCCAGAGGTCCTCAAGACTTTTGAACGACTCGGCATCTCTCTCCAGGAGCAAAAGCGTCTTACCGGCGTCGCAGTGGATGCGGTCATTGATTCTGTATCTGTTGCTACCACCTTCAAGGAGAAGCTGTCTGAGCTGGGCATCATATTCTGCTCTTTCAGTGAAGCGGTCCAAGAACATCCGGAGCTTGTCAAAAAGTACTTAGGATCGGTAGTACCTGCGAACGACAACTATTTTGCCGCATTAAATTCGGCTGTTTTCTCAGATGGATCATTCTGCTATATACCTAAAGGAGTACGGTGCCCGATGGAACTGTCCACCTACTTCCGCATCAATGCTGCAAATACTGGACAGTTCGAACGGACATTGATCGTCGCCGAAGATGATTCTTACGTGAGCTATCTGGAAGGCTGTACGGCGCCGATGCGAGACGAGAACCAGCTGCACGCCGCAGTGGTCGAGATCTATGCAGCAAAGAATGCAGAAGTGAAATATTCGACCGTCCAGAACTGGTACCCTGGGGATAAAAATGGCGTTGGCGGTATTTACAACTTTGTCACAAAAAGAGGGATTTGCGCAGGGGATCACTCAAAGATCTCCTGGACTCAAGTAGAAACAGGCTCCGCGGTCACCTGGAAGTATCCTTCGTGTATACTAAAAGGAGATCACGCTGTAGGTGAGTTCTATTCCGTGGCAGTCACTAACAACTACCAACAAGCGGACACCGGGACCAAAATGATCCACATTGGGAAAAACACCCGTAGCAGGATCGTGTCTAAAGGTATCTCTGCCGGCAAATCGCAAAACAGCTACCGCGGACAGGTCCACATCATGAAGCGAGCGGAAAATGCCCGCAACTTCTCCCAGTGTGATTCTCTACTAATGGGTGATCAGTGCGGCGCACACACCTTTCCCTACATCGACGCAGAAAACAAAAACGCGCAGGTGGAGCACGAGGCCACGACCTCTAAGATTGGTGAGGATCAAATCTTCTACTGCCTGCAAAGAGGGCTCGATGAAGAGAGTGCGGTGGCTTTGATCGTCAACGGATTCGCAAAGGAGGTGATGAACAAGCTTCCTATGGAGTTTGCGGTAGAAGCCCAAAAGCTGCTTGAATTGACGCTAGAGGGTAGCGTAGGATAATCAAACACCCTATTTCAAAAAGAATTACTGAGTTTACCATGCTTAAGATCAAGAACCTAAAGGCCTCCATTGAGGACAAGCAAATATTGAATGGATTGAACCTCGAAGTCAACGCGGGTGAAGTCCACGCCATTATGGGACCAAATGGCTCCGGAAAGAGTACGCTGGCGTCCGTCCTGGCCGGCCGGGAAGACTATGAGGTGCAGGAAGGAAGCATTGAGTACCAAGGCGAAGACATTTTGGAGTTAGCACCTGAAGAAAGGGCGAGAGAGGGTATTTTCCTTGCTTTCCAATATCCTATCGAGATCCCGGGAGTCAGCACCACCAACTTCCTGAAGACAGCGATCAATCAAATCCGCGAGCACCGCGGCGAAAAGGCCCTGGACGCGGTGTCGTTCCTAAAGTTGATGAAAGAGAAAATGAAGCTGGTCGAGATGGATCAGGCCTTGCTCAGCCGTTCCCTCAACGAAGGCTTCTCTGGTGGGGAGAAAAAGAGAAACGAGATCTTCCAAATGGCCATGCTGGAGCCCAAATTGGCCATCTTAGATGAGACTGATTCGGGTTTGGACATCGATGCTTTGAAAATCGTCGCCAATGGTGTCAACGCACTCAAGGCTGACGACAACGCCACTATAGTGGTCACCCACTACCAAAGACTGTTGGATTACATCGTTCCGGATTTTGTGCACGTGCTCTACAACGGACGCATTGTCAAGTCAGGCGACAAAAACCTGGCCTTGGAACTCGAGGAGAAGGGCTACGATTGGATTAAGGAAGAAGTGAGCGGCGAACTCGTTTAAGCCATGCAAAGTACGATAGACTTTCAAGACGCCCTTCAGGCGAGCTACGAGGCCATCCAACTGGCCACAGGCAACGAACTGATGAAGGAATTTCGCGCCAAGGCCTTTGAAAACTTTCAGGCACAAGGCGTACCGACCCGAAAGTACGAGGAATATAAGTTCACCCCGATCGATAGATTCCTAAAAGGGAAGATTGATTTCCTACGAATCAATGAGACCACTCCCATAACCCAAAAAGAGGTAGAGGAGCATTTCTATGAGATAGAAGGGTCTCACCTCGTCTTTGTTAACGGACAGTTCCACGCTGATTGGTCTCGCATCCATGGGGACCTCTCTCTTCATGAGATAGATGAGAACTTTCTGAGCGGAGACGACCAGGTCCTTGGCCAGATTGCGGATTACGAACACGATCCTTTTGCGGCGCTGAACCATGCTTGCTTCACCAGCGGTATATCGATCAAAGTCGCCAGTAAAGAAAAAACGTCGGTTTTCATCTACCATGTGATAGACAGCCGGCAGGGACAGGTGATTTCGCAGCCCAAGGTTTGCCTGGAGGCTTTTGCCAACACGCAGGTCGCTATTGCGGAGCGACTGGTACTCATTGGGGACAATACCCTATTTCACAATCCACTGACGGAAGTACTCGTCCACGAAAATGCACAAGTCAATTTGACGAAGGTCCAAGCCTACGGCGAATCGCACTTTGTCATCGACGGCGTCAATGTAAACCAAAAGAGATACAGCAACTTCACGGCCAACACCATGTCCTTTAGTGGAAAGCTCGTTCGCAATAATCTCAACATTGCCCAACTGGATGAAAACTGTGAGAGCCACATGAATGGGCTTTACTTGCTCGGAGGCACCTCGCATGTGGACAACCATACCGCTGTAGATCACAAGATGCCCAATGCGTACAGCAACGAGATGTACAAAGGCATCGTGACCGAGAAATCAACTGGCGTCTTCAACGGAAAGATCTACGTGCGCCCGGGCGCGCAACAGACGAACGCTTTCCAGTCCAACAACAATATCAGTCTATCAGACAACGCGACCATCCATACCAAGCCTCAGTTAGAAATCTGGGCAGATGACGTGAAGTGTTCTCATGGATGTACCATCGGACAGTTAGATGAGGATGCACTCTTTTATTTGAGAGCCCGTGGCTTAGATGAGTTGACGGCAAAAGCAATTATGCTCAATGCTTTTGCTCAGGATGCGCTTACTGGTATCCCTTTCGAGGTTATAAGCAAGGAAGTGACTGAAGAAATTGCGAACCGTCTAGCGCAATGATCTCCGCCTCGCTAGATATCGACGCTTTGCGGGGTGAGTTCCCGGTCCTCCATCAGGATGTCAACGGGAAGCCGTTGATTTATTTTGATAATGCGGCTACCTCTCAAAAGCCCAACCGCGTCGTGGAGGCATTGTCTAGCTATTATCATAATGACAACGCCAACATTCACCGGGGCGTGCACGCACTCGCCGAGCGAGCGACGAATGAATACGAGGAGACTCGACAACTGGTGCAGGACTTCATCCATGCCAACGAGAAAGAAGAAGTCATCTTTACCAAAGGCACAACTGAAGGCATCAACCTGGTGGCACAAGCCTACGGGCGCAAGTTCCTAGAGGCCGGAGACGAAATACTCATCTCCGCGATGGAGCACCATTCGAACATTGTGCCTTGGCAGTTGCTGGCCAAACAAACAGGGGCAATACTAAAGGTGATCCCCATCAGCGATGCAGGAGAGCTGGTCATGGATGAGTTGGACACCTTACTGTCGGAAAAGACCAAAATCGTATCGGTAGTCTACATCTCCAACAGCCTCGGCACCATCAATCCAGTGAAAGAGATCATTGATCGAGCCCATGCCGTGGGAGCGAAGGTCATGCTCGATGGCGCACAGGCTGCGCCGCATGAGCGGATCGATGTACAGGCGCTC
>JBCCXG010000483.1:0-5231 GCA_039191945.1 Bacteroidota bacterium | reverse complement strand
CCTTTTACTTACCCTCCTTTTTGCTACGATCCTCTTTCGTGTGACTGGTCAGACGGACGATGAAAGTCCAGGGCAGAGAGCCATGAGAGAGGGATCTTATGAGCAAGCCCTGGCGTATTTCACCCAGCAGGCTGCGCAGGAGAAAGCGGAAAATAACCAGGAAGGATTCATGAAGTGCCAGCTCATGATCTGTCAGTCCTACATCGGCATGGGCAACTTCGAAGAGGGGGCGCAGACCGCACAGTCCATCCTGAGCTATGCGGGCGACACAAAAGGCCAGGAGCCATTAGAGGCAGCGGCTCTCGGGTTGTTTGGTGAGGCCCAGCTCAACCTCGGTCGCAACGACCTGGCCCTTGAAAACCTGCGAAAGGCTGAGCAGCTCTACGGGGATGAGCAGAGCGAAGGGCTGGCCGAATGCCTCGAAGATCTAGGGATTACCTATTGGAATAATGGAAATGCCGAACTGGCCATCCAATACCACGAGCGTGCGCTGCAAATACGTGAAGAACTGTTTGGCGAGGATGCTTTACTAGTTGGGGACTCCTACAATAACATGGGACTCGTCGATGTCGAGGAGAATCCCTATCTGGCCGCCACCAACTTCCAAAGAGCTTTGTCTATCTATGAAAAGAAACTTGGGGAAAATCATCCCAAGGTGGCTTTCAGCCTCAATAATATTGCTCTGGCCCAGAGCAAGCTGGGGAACTTCCTCGATGCGATCCGCCAACTGCAGCGCGCTCAAGGGATCTGGGACAGTCAGTATGAAGGCGATCATCCCAACAAGGCTTTTACGATTTCTAATATTGGGCGGACCTACCAGGAAATGGGCTCTACCGATGAAGCAATGACACAGCAAAAGGAAGCGCTGCAGATGTACAAACGTATTTACGGGCCAAAACACCCCGAAGTAGCCAATACGCACTTTATCATAGCAAGCCTCTACGGCAACCAGGACAACTGGAAGGAGGCAGTGACCCAATATCAGGAAGCCGTTTACGCAAATCTCTTCAACCAAGAATTCGAAGATGTTTATGAACTGCCGGAGCTACGGGATTATTACAACGCAGACATTCTTCAGAGTGCATTATGGAAAAAAGCCGAGGCGCTGGAGAACTTGCACCTTTCAAAGAGTCTGAAACCCAAACACCTCTCGATGGCATTGGCTACAGTGGCCAAGTGCGATAGTCTGATCACGCAAATCCGCCAATTGCGCCTCAATGATAGCGATAAGTTGCGGCTAGCTCGGCAAGCCAAAGAAATCTACGAGAAGGGCATTACGCTCGCTTTGGATTTAGCACGACAGCCCTTTGCAAAGAGCAAGTATTATGAACAGGCCTTTTCGTTCTCAGAGCGAAGCAAGTCCGCCGTGCTGCTCGAAGCGATTGCCGAAACGGCAGCCAAAGGGTTTGCAGGCATACCTCAAGGGTTGCTCAATACGGAGGACAGCCTCAAGGATGAAATCTCTTACCTGAGGCAGAAGCTCGCCGCTCAATCAACCGATACAGAAGAGCAAGCATGGAAGGAACGGCTCTTCGTAGTACAGTCTGCTTACCGGGAGTTTATTGCTGAATTGGAGTCATCTTATCCGCGTTACTTTGACCTAAAGTACCAAAGTCAGACCGCAGGTGTTTCAGATCTGCAAAGTACGCTGGGGGACGACGAGGCCGTATTGTCTTATTTCGAAGGAGACAGTAATATCTACTTGTTTTACATCGACAAGAAGGAACTCAAGGTGATCACCAAGGATAAGGATAAGGAATACCTACGGCAGATTGTTGGACTCCGCAACACCATCACCTTCAAAGCGGATGAGATCTTTGAGCAAGTGTCACGCCGGCTTTATAGCGAACTGGTGCCTGCCATACCCAAAAGCATCAGCAGCTTGTTGATCATTCCCGACGGGGCGCTGGCGACTATCCCTTTTGAAGCCATCCGTTCCGTCACCAAAGGAGATGAACAAGGCAGATTCTTGATTGAGGATTACACGATCAGCTACGACTACTCTGCGACGCTCCATCTGTCCCGACTTAAAGAGGAAAAAGCGCAACAGGCCCAACAGGAAGTGCTTCTACTGGCACCCGTATCTTTCGAGCCGGAGCAAAAGCTCTCTACGCTCACTGCCTCCGCGGCGGAGGTAGAGGAATTAAAATACCTATTCAAAGGCCAGGGATGGACAGTCGCAGAACAGATCGAAGAAAGGGCAACCGAAGCATCAGTCAAATCCGCCAATCTCGCGGACTATCGATACATGCATCTGGCTACTCACGGCATTGTCCACGAGTCCGAGCCAGAGCTCTCCTGCATCTTCCTCCGAAAGGGACAGGATGACGATGGATCACTTTATGCCGGCGAATTATACAATTTGAAGATCGATGCCGAGCTTGTCACCCTCTCGGCATGCGAAACTGGCCTGGGCAAGATTGCTAAAGGAGAAGGCATTGTCGGTCTATCCCGAGCCCTACTGTACGCAGGCGCAAAAAACCTGATCGTATCTTTGTGGCAAGTGGCAGACCAATCCACTGCAGAGCTCATGATCCAGTTTTACCAAACACACTTGACTGATACAGAAAGCTCCACACTAAGCGCTTCGCTAAGGGAGGCTAAGCTTAAAATGCTCAAATCTGAGGACTATGCTCACCCCTACTACTGGGCACCATTTATTCTGGTGGGGAAATAGAGATCACTCCTCCAGCACTTCGAAAGCGACGGGGTATTTTTGGATAGACAGCTCCTCGTAGCGCTTCAGGCCCCGCACGAAAGCATCATCAAGACCCATCTCTCTGATTCTCTTCATCGCAACAAGTGCCTGAGCGAAGGTGGGATAAATCCCATGCGTATATCGGCGAAAGCCATCCTTTCCTTCGTAAAATACGATGTCGTGAATACCCTTGAAATATTGGCTTTGAATGTCCTCTGGTTTCTTCATCGCCAGGATCTGCACGGTGTACCCGACGATCTCATCATCCAATAGATCCTTGGTCACCTCCTCCGGTGGCAACAGAGCAATGTCCTTTTTCGTCATCACAAGGGTGTCGGGTAAGTCCACCGCCAAGTCCGCCATCAATGGCTCAGTGGGTCCTTCTGCTGCCGTCTCATGGAACGTAACCCGATAGATATCATCTTGACCCGTGCCTCCCTCTCGGTTCGAGGCGAAGTAACCCATCGAACCTCCGTCACGCACCAAACTGAAATCATCCAGGGGCGTATTGATCGGATCCCCCAGATTGGAGACCACTTCTTGACCGTACAGATTCACAGAATAGAGGTCCATACCCCCGAGGCCGGGATGACCATTGGAGGAAAAGTACAATACAGAGTCCTCATGGATGTGAGGAAACATCTCATTACCGGCAGAGTTGATCGTCGGACCTAAATTGACCGGTTGGGACCAAGATGACCCATCCCAAACGGACTGGTAGATATCCGTCCCACCATAGCCGCCAGGCATGTCTGAAACAAAATACAAAGCAGTCCGATCCTTACTCATACTTGGGTGGCCGAAGGAGTAGTTAGGATCATTGATGGATAGCGGCTTGGGTTTAGACCATTTGCCATTTGCCTTTTCTTCGATTTCGAGTAGCTGCAAAACAAAAACCTCCTCGTTCTTATCTGCATTGGGCTTGCAAACATTACGCGTAATGATCCAACTTCCCGGCTTCACTCCTTCAGACATAGGTCCATCATTGTATTTAAGTTTGGCCTTCTTCATCAGTTTCTCAGGTGTCGCTAGCTGGTCGTCCCCAGAGCTCGCGGCGTAGTAGAACTGCAAGTAGGCACTGTTGGTACGTCGGTCCTTTTTCTTCAGCATGGTTGTCCCTCGACCCGAAAGAAATGCCAGTCCATCCTCGTATAAGAAAGGTGCAAAATCTGCCTCCGGAGAGTTGACCTCTAAGAGCTCCACCGTATGATTTGCCTTCCCCTGATAGAATTGCTCCCGGGCCTCAATACCCGCCATCCGTGCCGAAGATCGACCGTCTTCCGGGTGAGTACTTGCGTATTGCTGATAGCTATCAAACGCCTCGTCAAGCTTACCACTGGCCATAAATACTTCGGCTATTTGCAGGAGCTTCTCATCGTCTTCCGGCTGGTGTATCTCTAGTGCGTTCTGATAATAGTCTGCAGCTGCTTGCATCTGACCTCGTAATACGCTCACCTCGGCCAGGCCCATAAAGGCCAAAAATTGAGCCTTTGGATGGTCCTCATGCTGTAGTACGTCCTGATAGCGCTTCGCGGCCAGGTCATACTTTTTCTGTTCCATGAGGTCGTGTGCTTCGCCCATCTCTTGGTGGGTTCTGAAGGACCATTGGGCGGATTGTCCCCACGCACAAAAGGTGAGCATCACCGTCAGACACACGAATACCGCGTGATGATAGATTCGAAAATTCATCGTTCAGTTCAGTTTTTAGGTCTAGAAGTATCTAGGCGAGACAACATCCTTTTCCCGACGTCGAAACACCCTATAATTTATCATGATTTCATTGGATCGGGATCCTATTTCAGCAAAATCATTGCTAATGAAATCATGTGAGAATCCCATCCTTAGACTTGGAGATAATTGTATCTGTATCAGTGTATTAAGGGAGTTGAGGGAACGGTAGGTAAGTCCAACCCAAACTTTGTCATACAAGATGGCATGCGTACTGATATCTCCTGTAAGGGGCAATCCTGTGACCCCTTTGACCAGCCCGTGCACTTTCAGATTCAAGGCTGGATTTACTGCGAACAGATAACCGCCGGTTACGAAGTAGTGTCGCACAAGAGGTGAGGACTCACCCATGATCTCATTCTCCAATGCACGCTCAAAAAGCCTCGGGATCGACGCCCCAAAGTAGAACTTGCGGCCCTGTAGGTATAGACCGACCCCTGCTGTAGGTGTCACAATATTGAAATCCTCGGCAAAGACGGGATCATTGGTCCCTGCCGGCAGCTGCAAGGTCGATAGTTCCTGCTCGAAGGAGGTGACCCCGGCACTCAGACCCAATGACAACGTCGCTTCGCTGAAGTGGATCTTGTAGGCGTACATAGCAGAAAAGTTGTAATTCTGTGATACGATCATATTCTCACGGCTCATCAAGAGTCCCAGACCGATGTTTCGGCCCTTGACCGGGGAATGCATCGCAAACGTCTGGTTGTCCGGAGATCCCGCCACGCTGAACCATTGCCTACGCACCAGGGCGCTAATGTTCATGGTCTCATCGGCACCCGTATAGGCAGGATTGATCACCTGCTGG